>CAYSUZ010000163.1:0-4604 GCA_964434335.1 uncultured Planctomycetota bacterium
CGTCTTGTTTCGGCGATTTTCTTGCTGGCGCTGTCGCGTACCGCACCCTTGCGGTCGATTGCGAAATCAATCGCATTACACAGATCGGGAAACTCCATCAGGTTGTCGGCGATATCCGACAGACGCGGATACTTGTTGCTTAGCGCCTGGAGGAAGTGCTTGAGGATGGTGGAGCTGCTTAGAGTGTCGTAAAACTCGCGGATGTCCGCCGGATCGATCAGGTGTCCTGCGTCGCGCATCTTTTTCAGGTGTGGCCGCAGATCCCGCAGACCGCTTATCGGGAAACGATCCTGCGAAGCCAGCAGTTGCTTCATCTCGCTGGTCTGCTCGATAGCGGCCACGACTTTGGCGTATTCGCAAATCGGCCGTATTTCGTCGCAGACGCTACGCCCAAGCGAGGAGGAGGCGTAACCCGCTAACAGCGTGGTTATTCCCGAATATTCAATAACTTTTAACGCGTGTTCATTCATTGCCGCATATTCATGATAAGGAAACCACGGATTGTACATATATGGCTGCCAAAGCGCACTAAAAAACGCAAAAGGCGGGTGCATACAAAAAAAATGGAGCGGGTGAAGGGATTCGGACCCTCGACTTCAACCTTGGGAAGGTTGCACTCTACCGCTGAGTTACACCCGCTCGTGTGCGGCGATTTTACACCTTAAAAAAAGCCTGTCAAGGCACAGCAGGCGAAAACGGCGATTGCAAAATCCTTCCGCCGCCATATAATCAGACTTTTCCTTTCTGGCAGGAGTCAATTTGTCCCGACGAATACTCTTTTGCGCCGACGTTCATCTGAACCCCGGCGATACCGCAAAGACCGCGCGTTTTTTGCGTTTCTTGCGCATGGCCCGCTCCGAGGCGAGTCATCTATATTTGCTGGGTGACATCTTCAATCTCTGGATCGGCTGGAAACACCTGCGGCATGGCGAATACCAGGAGATTATCGCCGCACTGCGCGATCTTACCGGCTCTGGCGTCGCGGTGTTCTTTGTGCCCGGCAACCACGACTTCCTCGTGGGGCGTGCCTTTGTGCGCGCCACTGGCGTTAAGATGATGTATTACGGCGGTGTTGTCGAAATGGACGCAAAACGGGTTTACGTCTCCCACGGCGACTATCTGTGCGCCATGGACAAAAACTCTCGCCGATTTATCGCCGTAGTGCGCGGCTTTTTCGGCAGATGCGTAATCCAGCCCCTATTCAAAACCCTGCCCGCGCGTACGATCTTCAATTTGACCGGCGGTTTCATGGGTCACAGCGACCGGGTCAAAAAACACAAAAAAAGCAATTATTTCGAGATTGATTTGCGTGCAATTCGCCGAATCTTCGCCCGCAAAGTCGATTTTATAATCGCGGGCCACATTCATCGCCGCCAAAAACGCGACTTCCTCTTGCGCGGTGCCCCCAAAACCCTCTACACATTCGACAGATGGCATAATTACGCCGATTACCTCGAATTTTCTGACGGCGAATTTTCCCAGAAGAGTTTCGACTAGAAGTTATTTCCTGAGCCCAGATATTTTTAAGCCGACCCTGCCCGCCGCAAAAGGTGCGTGCGATTCCGACCGATATTGAACAGGGGGAATGGTACCGAATCTCTACGGCATATTGAAGGCGATGGACAAAAACAAACACCAGGCCGATTCGCGCCCGCGAAAATCCGAAATGGCGCAGCAGCTCGAAAAAAAACTTTCGCAGGAGTGCGACATCGAGCGGATGTTTTCCGAGGTGCTTGACACCTGTGCGCGCCGCATCGGTCCCGCTACGTTTTTTACCAGCGAAAACCAAACCCTGCGCGGCTGGCGGGCCTTTGTCGACGGCGATCTGCGCGATATTTCCGACTGGCAGATTCCGTCGCAAGATGGCGTTCTGAGCAAAAAAATTGCCAAATTACATCCCTTCACCGTTTCGCCTGATGCTGATGCCGACGTAATAGCCGAGATGCGCGTTTTGCACGGCGAGAATCCTGTACAAGACTGGCGTCGCGAGCTTTTTGGCGAGAGCGCCTGCGCCGAAATCCTTTATCTGCCGTGGTCGCTGGGCCGCACGCTGGGTGGAGTGTTTGTCTTTTCCGGCGAGCACGAAATCGACGGCGCACTGATGATCGAGATGGCCGAGGCGGTTAGCGTCCTAGCTGATAACGTTATAAAACTTTACGCCGCCGAACACACACCCGCTCCCGAAACCCCGGTTTCACCCGATACGTTGCTAGCAAATGTCACAGACCACCTTCAGCCCTCGGCGCTGTTCAAAAAACTCATCGAAAACGAACGTGGCAATGCCATCGGGGTCGGCGACCTCCATCGACTCATCGCCAGCGACCCCGAGACAAAAGCGCGTGTAGTAAAACTTGCTTCCGGGCCGTATTATTGCAGCGGCATCACCGTTGAAGCTGTCGACGAGGCATTCGTGCTGCTGGAGCCTCGGATTTTGAGCGGCGCGTTGCTGGCGGCACAGGTGCGCGAGATGTTTCTGGGCGGCAGACGCCCCTCAGAAGATCGATTTGCGGCGCAGATGTGGCGTCACGCGCTTGCTTGCGGCGCGATTGCGCGAGTGCTGGCGAAGCGATCGGCTGTCCAACACGCCGAATATGCCTTTGCTGCCGGCCTGCTGCACGACATTGGCCGGATGATCTTCCATCGCACGCGGCCAGTCGAATTTTCGCGCTGGCTCTCCGGCGGCTCGCTCATGGGTGGCAGCGTTATTGCCGCCGAAATTGATATTTTTGGCTGCGCTCATACCGCGATAGGTGCCAGATGGGCGCGCGAAAATGACATACCCGAACCCATCGTACTTTCGATCGCCGAGCACCATGCGAGCGAATTGCACCAGCCCGGCGCACCGCTTTCGGCGATAGTCGATGTTGCCAACGTACTCTGCCGCTATCACGGTGTTGGGCTGGTCTGTCGGCCAGACCTTGATCCGGGCCAGAATCTCGCTTGGCAGCGCATCGGCTTGTCCGATGAGGTGCTGTTTGAATTCGAACAGGAACTGCCCAAAATCCTTGCCGCCGAGCCGCTGTGCTTCTAGCGGACAAGTGCCCCGCATTCAATATTTGAGCATCCACCTATTGCAAAACCTCCCGCCACCGGTTTTTTATTGAACTTTTTGCCCGCAAATGTTTTTATATGCGTTCCAATTTTGCGTTTTTCGACGTTGAGAACATACAACCGTTGTGAAGGAGTGCGAGCATGGCGAAGAAAAAATCAATCATCGACCTGAGGAAAATGAAAGCCGCAGGCGAAAAGATCACATGGCTGACTACCTACGATTACCCCACGGCCCAATTCGGCGAAGACGCGGGCTTGGACATGATCCTGGTGGGCGATTCGCTGGGCATGTGTGTTTACGGCTATGCCGGTACCACGCCGGTAACAATGGACCAGTGCATCGTGCATTGCGAGGCCGTTCGTCGCGGCGCGCCCAACACCTTTGTCATGGGCGATATGCCGTTTATGAGTTACCAGATTTCGCCGCAGGAAGCGGTGCGCAATGCCGGGCGTTTTATCAAAGAAGCCAGCGTCGATGCGATTAAACTCGAAGGTGGCAAGCGCTGCATCCCGTTCATTCGAGCCATCCTTGATGCAGGCATTGTGGTTTGCGGACACATCGGTCTGACGCCGCAATCCTCAGGACAGCTCGGCGGGCACAAAGCCCAGGGTCGCACGGTCGAATCGGCGGAGACACTCATCGAAGACGCGCTTGCGATACAGGAAGCTGGCGCCCAGATGATTCTGCTCGAAGCCGTCCCGCCCGAGGTCGCCGGATTCATCCGCGACTTGCTCGACATCCCTGTTTACGGCATCGGCGCGGGCATGAAAACCGACGGCCAGCTGCTGATTGTTAGCGACATCATCGGTCAGTTCCAGGCATTCACGCCCAAGTTCGTCAAAAAATACGCCAACATCGCCGAGGTCGTTACCAATGCGATCAGGCAGTATTGCGAAGAAGTTCGTTCGGGCGTTTTCCCGCAGGACGAGCACTGTTACCACATGATCAAAGGCGAATACGAGAAGTTCGAGACAATGATTAAAAAATTCGAGAAATAAACCAGCGTCGCGCGGCGTTGCCGATAACCTGTACCCGAATCGCAAAAAACGAGGTGCCCGATGAGCAAGAATCTTAGAGACAGGCTGAAAATTTCAAACAAACGCTTCAAGGAGATTAACGACTTCCTGCTCAATCCACGAAACGAGCAGGTTAAGCAAATTCTTACGCTTGTCGAGAAATTCGGCGGTCCCGAAGAGATCAATCGCAAGGCCGAAAAAGCGCGCGATCTTGATAATCTGCTCTCACGGCTCAAACGCTCCAAATCGCCGTACTACGACGACGTGATGTGGCTCAAGGAACAGCGCGACAACAAGGCGTTTATCAGCATTAAGGATTACCGCAAAAAAATACTCGGCAAAAACTCGAAAAAGAAAATCAACAATCGCAATGCCGTTACCCTCGAAATCAGCGCCCTGCAATATTTCCCCTATATTATGGCTCAGGCTAAGCAGGCTATCAAAAATCAGGAACTCATGCCCGGTCGCTATATCCGCGTGCGCAATATGAAGGAGCAGGTCGCCGATAAGGCCGATATCCTCGCCGTTGCTGCGGC
>CAYSUZ010000164.1:0-4601 GCA_964434335.1 uncultured Planctomycetota bacterium
TTACCCCGGTCAAGTCAGGCGAATCACTCAGCTTGGGCAACATGAGCCTGTCGTTCATCGAAACGCGGATGCTTCACTGGCCCGATAGCATGTTCTCGTACCTTGCCGAAGACAAACTTCTGTTCTCGCAGGACGGTTTCGGCATGCACCTGGCCACAAGCAAGCGTTTCGCCGACGAAATCAGTGACGCGCTGCTCTACGAAGAAGGCGAGCGATATTTCGCAAATATTTTGCTGCCCTTCTCACCACTCGTTACCAAGCTGCTCAAAGACGTTGGCGAGATGAACCTCGCCATCGACACAATCGCCCCCGACCATGGCCCAATATGGCGCAAGAACCTCAACACCGTCCTCGGCTGCTATGAAACATGGGCCGCGCAGAAACCGGTCGACAGGGCCGTCATTATTTACGACACGATGTGGGGCAGCACCGACAAGATGGCCCGCGCCATCGCAGAAGGTATCGCCGAAGGCGGCAGCGACGTCAAAATCATCTCCGCCGAAGCCTCGCATCGCAGCGACGCGATGTCCGAAATCATCCGCTCCGGCGCGGTGCTTTTCGGCTCCTCTACGCTAAACAACGGGATGCTGCCGCGCATGGCCGATTACCTTACCTACATAAAAGGCCTCAAGCCTCAAAACAAAATCGGTGCGGCCTTCGGATCGTACGGATGGAGCGGCGAAGCACCAAAACAAGTCGCCGCGCTGATGGGAGAGATGAAGATCGAATTGATCGATGAACCGCTGCGAGTTAAATACGTCCCCAACAAAGCGGCGCTGGAACAATGCTTCGCGTTGGGACAAAAAATCTCCGAACAACTCAAAAAAACCTGCAAATAAATTACTCAGGAGAAATACGATGAAAAAATACGTATGCCTTATCTGCGGCTATGTCTACGATCCCGCTGCGGGCGATCCCGACAACGGCATCAACCCCGGAACCACCTTCGAAGACCTGCCCGATGAGTGGGTGTGTCCCGAATGCGGCGCTGGCAAAGACCAATTCGCCCCGCAGGAATAAAACACAACCTGCCCCCGGAGCTTCGGCTTCGGGGGTTTTTGTTGCATGGCGAAAAACCACAACTGCTTCGCATTCAATACCCGACAAAAAATAATTGGAATCCCAAACTGGAATTGCTCGAAAATCAGCCCCACAAACCACACACGCAACCCATCACACGATTACTGCCCGCGAATTATTTGGCGCAACACAGCTAGAAAAACTCAACGCAAAAAAAAACAAGAAACAATTTGACAAAACATGATATCGTGGTATCATGATAACATAATAAGCAACTAATCATCTAACTGAGACAAAAACCATGGCAGGAATATTAAAAATAAGTGAAGCAGTCTCGCTGGCCCTACACGCAAGCGTGTTGCTGGCCTCACGGGACAAACCGCTCTCCAACAGGCAAATCGCCAAGGTGCTGCACGCCTCAGAAGCGCATCTCCACAAAGTCATGAGGCGGCTTGCTGGCATGAAGCTGGTTTTATCTGCTCCCGGGCCGGGCGGCGGGTTTGCACTCGCGAAGCCTCCGAAAAACATCACCCTGCTCAACGTGTACGAAGCGATCGAAGGGCCGCTGGGCGAAACCAAATGCCTGCTGACCACGCCTCTATGCGACGGCAAGGCCTGCATACTCGGCGGACTAATCCACCAAACCAATCAACAGGTGCGCAACTATCTGCAAAACACCAACCTGGCCCAGCTGGCCGGGATTTTCAAAGGAGTAACCATTGAACCGTAGAAAAATCATCAAGATCGACGAAGAAAAATGTGACGGATGCGGACTGTGCGTGCCGGGATGCGCCGAAGGCGCCATTCAGGTAATCGACGGCAAAGCGCGTCTGGTTAGCGAAACGTATTGCGACGGTCTCGGCGACTGCCTCGGCGAATGCCCCCGCGGCGCTCTATCCATAGAAGAACGAGAAGCGCCCAAATTCGACCAGCAGGCCGTCAATGAGTATCTGACAGGGACCGCAACACCCGCAAAACATCCCGCCAAGACCGACTCGCTTCCCTGCGGATGTCCCGGTACTCTCTCGCGTACGCTTAAGCCGACCAAGACGACTCCCTGTTCCGAGCAAGCCCCAACATCGGAGCACACACAGTCCGCACTGAGCAACTGGCCGGTGCAATTGGCGCTAACGCCGACGACAGCATCATACTTCCACAACGCCGACTTGCTGATAGCTGCCGACTGCGTCGGATTCGCCCTGCCGGATATGCATTCGCGTTTTCTGCCGGGCCGCACGCTCGTCATGGCCTGCCCCAAGCTCGACGATGCGCAGGCTCATCAAGACAAACTCGCACAGATCATCGCCGGTAACGAAATAAAATCAATCCACGTTTTGCATATGGAAGTCCCATGCTGTTCAGGATTGGTGCGGCTTGTCAAGGATGCACTCGCCGCAACCGGAAAAAACGTCCCAACGAAATTTACACAAATTAACATCAACGGCTCCACCCTCTCAGAATCGAACGAGTAACCTTTTCATTAGGAGAAGAAACGATGAGTATGTTCTGTTATCAATGCGAACAAACCGCAAAAGGCACCGGCTGCACCATGCAGGGCGTCTGCGGCAAAGACGCTGTGACCGCAAGCCTCCAGGATCTTTTGATCTACGCGACCAAGGGCATCTCAATGTTAGCGCACTGCGCACGCGAGCAAGGCAAGACCGACCCCGAGATTAACGCCTTCACGCTCGAAGCGCTGTTCACGACCATAACCAACGTCAACTTCGACCCTGAACGACTCAAGGGGCTAATATTCAAGGCCGCCGAAATCCGCGACCGAGCCAAAGCGCTCTGCGAAACAGCCTGCCAATCAGGTTGTTGCAGCTGCCTCTCCGCCAAGAAACCTTGCGGCGGCCCCGTCGACTGGCAGCCCGCCGACGATATCGCCGGACTCGTCAAACAGGGCGAAGAAATAGACATCACTAAACGCAAAGGAAAATTCGGTGACGACATCACCGGCCTCGAAGAATTGCTCACCTACGGCATCAAGGGCATGGCATCCTACGCGTATCACGCGCGGATACTCGGCCAGGAAGACGACGCCGTATGCGCCTTCATACACAAGGCGTTCGCCTACATCGCTGGCAACAACCCCACCGTGGACGAATTGCTGGGGCTGAACCTCGAATGCGGCGCGGTCAACATCCGCGCAATGGAATTGCTCGACGCGGCCAACACAGGCACCTACGGCCACCCCGAGCCGACACAGGTTCGCGTTACACCGATCAAGGGCAAGGCGATTCTTGTTTCCGGACACGATCTCAAGGACCTTGAAGACCTGCTCAAGCAAACCGAGGGCAAAGGCATCAACGTATACACTCACGGCGAGATGTTGCCGTGCCTGGCTTATCCTGGCCTCAAAAAACACAAACACCTCGTCGGCAATTACGGCGGCGCATGGCAGGACCAGTGCAAAGAATTTTCCGCCTTCCCCGGCGCGATCCTGATGACGACCAACTGTATCCAAAAGCCCGCCGACGATTACATCGACCGCATCTTCACCTGCGGGCCAGTGGCCTGGCCGGAAGTGCAGCACATCGCCAACGAAAATTACGCGCCCGTAATAGAAGCGGCCCTGGCTGCAGACGGTTTCGCCGAAGACGCGCCCGAAAAAACCATTACTATCGGCTTCGGTCGCAACGCCGTCATGGGTGTCGCCGACAAAGTCATTGAAGCGGTCAAGAATGGCAAGATCAAACACTTCTTCCTTATTGGCGGCTGCGATGGCGCAAAAAGCGGGCGCAATTACTACACGGACTTCTCGCAAGCCGTCCCCGATGATTGTGTCATTCTGACGCTTGCCTGCGGCAAGTATCGTTTTAACAAACTCGAGTTCGGCGACATTGATGGAATCCCGCGCCTACTTGACGTCGGGCAATGCAACGACGCCTACTCTGCGGTCAAAATCGCAATGGCGCTTGCCGATGCCTTCGGCACAGATGTTAACGGCCTGCCGCTATCGCTGATACTGTCGTGGTACGAGCAAAAGGCGGTCTGCATTTTGCTGAGTCTACTGCACCTGGGCGTCAAAAACATCAAACTCGGCCCGAGCCTGCCAGCATTCGTTACGCCCGCAGTGTTAGATGTTTTGGTGGAAAAATTTGCCATCGCACCGATTACTACTGTCGAGCAAGACCTTGCGGAATGCCTGAAGGGCTAAATGATAACCCAATCTGGCGGAGGGAGCCGCGATCGGTTCCTTCCGCCGATAACTTAGTTGCGGAAACATAAAATGAAATCCAACACCGCCGACAAAAAAGCCGTCATCAAACGGCAAATCATTCAGTGGACGCTCGTCCCAATAGTTTTGATTACTATCGGTTTGGGCTGGAAGTGGCCGCTGTTGGGTTTTACCGTGCCGGTGGTGATGATTGTCGGCCTCGTCGGCAGTTTCTTTCGCGGACGCTATGTCTGCGGCAATCTCTGTCCACGCGGCAGTTTTCTCGACAGGGCTATCTCGAAAATCAGCCTCAAAAAAACGATCCCAAGTTTTCTGCGCAACCGATTCGGCAGATGGATCGTTTTCGCTCTCCTGATGGGCCTCATGATATTCCGTATCGCGCAAAACCCCGGCGACATTT
>CAYSUZ010000165.1:0-4574 GCA_964434335.1 uncultured Planctomycetota bacterium
CACCTGCGGACTCAATCGCATTCGGATTTTGATTTGCGGCTCATCAGCATTTTCACGCCGGTTTTTGGCGGCAACCCCTCAAACAGAACCTTGTAGAGCTGCTCGGTTATCGGCATTTCAACTTTGTGCTTTTTCGCCAGCGCCATTACCGAACGCACTGTCCACACGCCCTCGGGAACCATTTCGCTACTGGAAAGAATCTCGTCAAGGCGTTTGCCGCGGCCAACGCTTTCGCCCACTGCTCGATTGCGGCTGTAAGGACTGAAACAGGTCGTCATCAAATCGCCCAGCCCCGCCAAACCGAAAAACGTCTGGCGTCGTCCGCCAAGTTTTACACCCAGCCGCGACATCTCGACCAAACCTCGCGTGAGAAGCGCGCTTTTACTGTTATCGCCGTATCCGATACCGTCCGACATGCCCGCGGCTATCGCTATTACGTTTTTGAGCGCGCCGCCGAGTTCGACACCGAGCATATCGGTGTTGGTGTAGACACGAAAAGTATCAGTGCTAAAAAGAGCCTGTATCTCGCCGAGCAGTTTCGCATCTGGCCCGCCGATCACCACTGTTGTAGGCAGCTTGCGGGCAACTTCCTCCGCGTGGCTTGGCCCGGAGAGAACTGCTATCTGGTGATTTCTGCCAAGAGCCTCGCGGATAATTTTCGTCGGGCGCATCAGGGTGCTGTTCTCGATGCCTTTGGTCGCGCTGACAACTGGCGCGGTGTTGCTGCATATGGCGACTGATATTTTATTTAGGCTGGCACGCAGATACAGCGTCGGCACTACCGACACGATCAGGTTGATGTCCTGGGGAATATCTTCGGAAAGGCCGGAGATTTTCAGCGCTCGCGGCAATTTGATGTCGGGAAGAAATTTTTTGTTTTCCCGCGTGCGCTGCACCTCGGCAGCGTACTCAGGAAACGCCGACCATTGATATACATCACAACCTTTTTGCGCCAGCAAAATCGCCAGCGCCGTGCCCCAGCCGCCGTCGCCGATAACAAGAATTTTTTTGAATCTGTTGGTCATAATTGTGATTTGCTCTCGTGGCCTTTGAGAAGGCGAGAAATATTACTGCGATGCGTGAGGATAACACCCACGGAAACCATCAGCGACATCAAGGTAAGCAAAATCAGATCCGCACCGAAGAGGCTTTGCTCCTGCGGCCAAAACACCCACTCAGACAACAGGTACGAGCCTGAAAACGTAATGCCAGCCAAAACAGAACCAAACGAGACGTAACGCGTCGAGATGTATGTTACGAGCCAGACGATAAACGCCGCGCCTACCGCGAAAGGCGTCAGGTACACAAACACGCCCACGCAAGTCGCCACGCCTTTGCCACCGCGAAATTTCAGATATACAGGAAAGAGATGCCCCATGATCGCGGCAATGCCGTACATTACTTTCAGGTTTACTTCCACCTTTTGGAAATCCCAAAAAGCCGCTGGCGCCTGGAAAAAATGCGGGTTCCCAATAACGATGTTGAATACCAGCAAAACAGCAGCGAGACCTTTGAGAACGTCGAACACAAAGACCACAAAAAACGCCCAGCGTCCCAAAACGCGCGCCGCGTTTGTCGCACCGATGCTGCCGCTGCCGTATTTTCGGATGTCGCCCTTGCCGGATAGCTTAACCAAAATATATCCGAAAGGAATTGCGCCGATAAGATAGCACAGCAAAGGGCCTATGATGAATTTCAAGGTGAACTCTAACATATAATCTTCCGCAAAAAATAGGGATGTGTAACAGTATACGGTGTGAGCCAACTATTGCAAGCGATTCGGGGGATTATCGCGCAACCTCATTATATAATGTATCGCGCTCGATGGGGATGCGCCCCGCCTCTTCGATCAACTCGCGCATACGCGCAACTGTAACGCCTTGCGGCGTGCGGGCACCGGCCATGTGTGTGATTTTTTCCTCGACCACCGTACCGTCCATATCGTCGGCGCCGAATGAAAGTGAGACCTGAGCGAGCTTGATCCCCAGCATTATCCAAAACGCCTTGATGTGCGAAAAGTTATCCAGCATCAAACGCGCAATTGCGATGTGTCGCAGATCACCGATGCCGGTCGAGCCAGCAGTGTTGGGGATGTCAGTGTTTTCGGGATGAAACGAAAGTGGAATGAACGCGAGAAAACCTCCGGTCTCATCCTGAAGCTCGCGTAACTTGATTAAATGGTCAATCTTTTCCTGTGGTGTTTCGATGTGGCCGTAGAGCATGGTCGCATTGGAGCGCAGGCCCAGACGATGCGCCGTGCGCATGACATCAAGCCACTGCTCGCCGGGCAATTTCTCGGCGCATAGCATTGTGCGCACACGCGACGCGAACACTTCCGCTCCGCCGCCCGGTAGCGAACCCAGTCCGGCCTCGCACAGCGCCGTGAGTGTCTGCTCGACACTAAGTCCGGAGATTGTTGCGAGATGCGCGATCTCGACCGCCGTGAAAGCCTGGATGTGGATTTGCGGATGACGGTTATGTATCTCGCGCAGCATTTCGATGTAGAAATCAAACGGCAGACTCGGATGCAGACCACCGACGATGTGCAGCTCTTTCGCGCCCATTTCCTTCGCTTCATCGGCACGCGCGAGAATCTGTTCCATCGTCATGCAAAACGCCCCGTCCTCGCCCTCGTTGCGACTAAAGGCACAAAAGCGACAACGGTTGACGCAGACGTTGGTGTGATTGACGTGGCGATTGACAACGTAAAACGCTTTGCGGCCATTGATCGTTTCGCGGGCGATGTTGGCCAGCCGTCCGAGTTCAAGTATATCCATCTCGAAGAGTTTAGCGCCCTCTTCGGCGTTGAGCCGGATGCCGGTCTCTACTTTTTTCGCTATGCTTTTCATATTTCGTATGATTCCCATTTGTCATCGACGAGTTTTTTGATCTCGTCGTTCATTTCAATTTCATCGGGCCAGGGCCGATTAAAGCCCTCTTCGGGTAACTTGCGCGTCGCGTCGATGCCCATCTTGCTGCCATATCGCGGGGCGGGCGCGGCGTGGTCCAACTCATCAACCGGCCCCTGGACAAACTCAATATCGCGTTTGGGGTCGATGTTGTTGAGCGCCTTCCAAGCGGAATAACTCACGTCATGCACAGGCACGTCTTCGTCAACAACAACGATAACTTTGGTAAAGGCCATCTGCCCCATGCCCCAGATTCCGTGCATGATTTTGCGGGCGTGGCCGGGATAACGTTTGCGTATTGAAACGATCATCATGTTGTGAAAGACGCCTTCGAAGGGCATGTGGATATCCACGATCTCGGGCATACTCTTGCGCACTGCGGGCAGAAATATCCGCCCAATTGCCTCGCCCATAAAGCAGTCCTCCATCGGCGGACGCCCCACGACTGTAGCGTGATAGACGGGCCGAGCGCGGCGCGTTATGCAGGTCAGGTGAAAAACGGGGAAGTCGCCTTCGAGCGAATAGAAACCGGTGTGGTCGCCGAAAGGCCCTTCGGTACGGCTCTCGCCTATCTCGACGTAGCCTTCGAGAATAATTTCGGCGTTGGCTGGCACTTCGATATCGTTTGTCTCGCAGCGCACCATCTCGACCGGCGCGCCTCGGAGAAAGCCTCCAAAGACCATCTCGTCCATCTCGTCGGGCAACGGTAGCGCGCCGCAAAAAGTTACAACGGGGTCAGCCCCTACTGCTACGGATATCGGCATTCGCTTCGCGCCAGATTCTGCGTAAAGACGGTAATGCTCGGCGCCGCCTTTGTGCGTGTGCCAATGCATTCCGGTAGTGCGGCCATCGTAAACCTGCATCCGATACATGCCGCAGTTCTGCTTGCCAGTGAGGGGGTTCTTCGTAAAGACCAACGGCAGAGTCAGGTAACGCCCACCGTCCTGCGGCCAGCATTTGAGGATTGGAAATTCGCCCAAATCGAAACCATCGCGCTGTATGACTTCTTTGCAGGGGCCGGTCTTGACGGATTTCGGGAAAAATTTCGAGAGCTTTATAAGTTTGGGAATCGCTTTGGCTTTTGCGATTATTCCTTCGGGGCGATCCGGTGTGAGAATTTCTTCGACACGTCGGGCAATCCCGTCAACGTCGCCAATCGCCATGTTCATTCGTCGGCGTGTGCCGTAGGCATTGATAAGCAGCGGGAAATCGGAGCCTTCGACATTTTCGAACAGGAGCGCCGGCCCGCCGTCTTTGACGACGCGGTCACATATCTCGGTTATCTCGAGCTCGGGGCTGACGCGAGTCGCAATGCGCCGCAGTTCACCTGCGGCCTCAAGCGCGGCTATAAATTCACGAATGTCTTTATATGTCATAGACGTTTGGTGCTTTACTTGCCGACTTCTTCGCGCCAGTAATCGAGGATGGAACGCAGGGTTGCATCCAGATCGTATTCAGGAAGCCAGTTGGTTAGTTTGCGGAATTTCGTACTGTCGCCGCGAATTTCGGGCAGATCCGAAGGTCGCATTCTTTTGGGATCCTGCCTTATTTCAATGCTGATTTTGCTCATGGAGAGCAGGTTATTTATCATATCCTGTATCTCAATGGCACGGTCATAACCGAGCACGTATACGTTGCCGTCGGGCGGGAAGCAGTCGAGCGCAA
>CAYSUZ010000166.1:0-4561 GCA_964434335.1 uncultured Planctomycetota bacterium
AACACCCTACCGCTATCAACCTTCGCGCCAGTTTTGAGCGTGACGGCAAAAGGCGCAAGCGGCGGCTCAAGCAAAATCGGAGCAACCAGCGCAGGCGGGTCGTCATTGCCAAGCGCGGCGGATATATATTCGGCGTCCTCAGAAACCAGCCGCCCATCCTGCAAAACTGCGCCGCTGGTAATCGGCTTCATCGCGGCAACAGAATAACCCCGCGCCTTTATTGCGCGAGCAAGCCCGGCGGTTACTATCGTCTTGCCGACTCCGGTGTCGGTGCCTGTTATAAAAAATGAGGCCTTCATTTTCGCCCCCCGCATACTGTGTCAATGGATTCGGCAACTATCGCAAGCATCCGTCGGAGATTCTCGTCCGCGATTCCGAGCGGCGGCATAAGCACGATAGCGTCGCCCAGAGGTCTGACTATCAAACCGTGCTTGCGCGCCTCGGCGCAAACTCGTGCGCCCATGCGTTCTCCAGCGGGATACGGCTGGCCGGCGGCGAGATCTTCGGCGATCTCGATCGCGCCGATAAAGCCGCACTGCCGCACCTCGGCCACATACGGGTGATTTTTCAACGGCTCCAGCAATTCGCTCATCGTCGCAATTTTGATCTGGAGATTTTCGAGCACCTTCTCTTTTTCAAAGATTTCAAGGTTCGCTATCGCTGCTGCGCAGGCCAGCGGATTGGCCGTGTAGGTGTGGCCGTGGAAAAAAGTTTTGCACTCAGAATGCTCGCCGAGATATTGCGCGAAGATTTTTTCGGCCACCAGCGTCGCGGCCAGCGGGAGATAGCCCGCAGTGATCCCTTTGGCGACGGTCATGATATCGGGCGAAACGCCTTCGTGTTCACAGGCGAACATCCTACCCGTCCGACCGAAGCCGACGGCAACTTCGTCGCAAATCATCAGCACGTCATGAGTGTTGCAAAGTTCGCGCACACCGCGGAGGAACCCCGGTGGATGCACGATGATGCCGCCAGCGCCCTGAACGAGCGGTTCGACGATGATCGCGGCTATTTTGTTTTTTTCACTCGTGAAGATTCGCTCAATCTCGGCCAGACTCGCACGCATCTTTTCTTCGGCGCTAACACCCTCTTCGTTCCACCGACGCGCTGGCACAGGCGCAAAATAAGTATGAAACAACAGCGGCCTGAATAGCGAGTGGAATGTTTCGATGCCGCCAACACTGACCGAGCCGATGGTATCGCCGTGGTAGCTCTCACGGAGCGCGACGAAGTGAGTCCGGTCGGCGTGGCCCTGGTGCTGCCAGTATTGAAAGGCCATCTTGAGTGCGATCTCGGCGGCCTCGGAGCCGCTGTCGGAATAGAACACGCGTTTTAGTGAAGGCGGAACTATTGCGAGAAGTTTTTCTGAGAGATCGACGGCAGCGGTGTGCGTCAGGCCGAGCATCGTCGAGTGGGCTATCTTGTCGAGTTGGGCGCGGATGGCGGAGTCAATCTCGGCGCGGCGATGTCCGTGGACATTGCACCACAACGAGGACACGCCGTCGATATAGCGACGGCCTTTGGTGTCGATGAGGAAATCGCCCTCGCCACTTTCGATGACAATCTGCTCCTGCGCAATCCATTCCTTCATCTGGGTAAAGGGATGCCAGATGTATTTTTTGTCTCTTGCCTGGTAGTCGTTCATTTTGCCCTTGTCGATGTGAGTTTTGCGAAAGTGTAATTATACTTCGCCTGCGATGCAAAGCAACGGAAAGTCATCCTTTAGTATTGAAGGGAGGCTGGTACTAAAAGAATTTTGGAGAGCGGCCGTATCTTCGTAATTGGGCGCAGGTTCAGCCTGCACTACTTATGAAAGTGAGGGCGTAAAAAAAATGGGAGCAGTAGGATTCGAACCTACGACCGACGGATTATGAGTCCGCAGCTCTAACCGCTGAGCTATGCTCCCATATTGCTTGCCCGCTTCCTGCCCTGTGTGGGAAGGTCTTAGGAGTTTTGCATTATATTGCGGGAAGTCGCGGAATCAAGATATTTTTCCATAGAGTAATTATGGCTAAATATCCGCATGGGTTCTCCCGATATTAAATACTACCATAAGTACAACCTGGGATAAGGCATGAAAAAGCGCGACATTGTTTCATTCATCATCTTAGAGATAATTCATCTCGCGTGCATCAGCGTGTTCGCATTTAATGCGGCGGTGATCTTTATGGATTACTCCGATATGCAATTCGCATGGATTCAGGCAATAGGATACACGGCGGGAGCGGTGTTGCTATCGGTGTTTGCGGTCGTTAATGCTATCTTATTCCGTCGGCGCGCTAGGAGCGGTAATTCAGATACCGACGAGCCACAGGAACAAGAACACGTTTATTAATCCCTCGCTCGAACCGCCTATTCCTCTTCGATTTTCAAAATCATGTGTTTGGAGAAAATGCGTGCTCCCGCTGTAGCCCTGTACTTTTCATGCGTATACCCAAAGGAAAGCATGCAGGGCAGGCCATCTTTACTTTTGACCATATCGTAAACCTGTTCCTTGCCCTTGCCGACGTTCGAATCGGTAAAATACGTATAATTCCCGGACCGTAAAGGAAATTCAACGTCAACGCTACCCGTCAGCGATTGATTGACATTCAAGGATTTGTAATACTCCTCAGGTGGAGCCTCAGCATAACGATGAAAAACGCCTTCTCCCAGCATAATCACCAATTGCTTTGCCGCGGTGCCGTCTGGCAACAGCCACTTGCTGTCCTTGAGATCCGCGTCCGCGTTCTGCCCGAAAGCCGCGTCACAGGAAGTAATTGTCATATCATACCTCGGTGGACTTGGCAGCATCAACACAACACCCTTGCTCCCCTTATTGGTCAGGATGTAGTGTACCTTAAATGACGCTTTACCCGTCTTTTCGGCCTTCACCTTCAATTCAAGCCCGTCGGCATTCGTCGAGACAAGCCAGCCATCGTCAGGCGGGGTTTCTGCAGGCGGCTTTACCTGCCCGTTTCCATTGTGCGGTTTGACAACATCGTCGCAACTACACCCCAAAACGACCGTAATCCCGCAAAGAATCACCAGTGTAAAAAAACATCGCATGTTCATCGCAATCCTTTCAAAAAACAATTCCAATCATAACTATTCCACAACTATTAGACGCTCTGGCGAGGAAAAAGTTCCCGAAAAGATGACAAAAAAAAGCGGGCGACCCTGGGAGGACTCGCGACGGGACACTTCCTCCTTCGCATAGCGAAGGGATGTGTCCCTAGCAGCGCAATTCTGTGGGGACTGCACAAAAAAAAGCGGGCGGCCCTATGGGGACCGCCCTTTTATTGAGACCACTTATCTTACTTGGCTATTTTGCTGCGCACATATCCGCCGACAAACGCCAGAGCCGACATAAACATCATCACTGAACCTGGCTCGGGAACCTGATAGGTCTGTGCGCCGAGAATATCTTCCCCACCCATGCCGCCATCGCTAAAGGCATTGAAGGCAAACTCGAGGTCTTCGGTCGGCGTTACGCCCAGGACATTCGCCGCAAAGCCGCTTATCGCAAATTCGACATCGTCGCCGACCACGGTCAGGACGGGCGGATTGACCATCAGGGGATCGATATCGGTGAAAAGAAGCGACGGGAAATTAATATTCATGCCGCCCTCAATCTCTCCGTTGCCGAACGAGAAAAAGTCGATGCCAATCAACACCTCGAAATCGGCGGTCAAGTATCCCGCGTCGCCGTCGAGGTCGATGCCGAGAATCACTGATTCGGTAAAATCGATCTGGCTAATGCCGAAGCCTTCGTCGTATGGATTGCCGTCGCCGTTGGTGTCGCCCGCGATGCCAAGCATATCTATGCCGATGAACATCGTGTCAGTGGCGAGGTCGTATTGCATATAGATGCCGACAAAGTCGAACCCGCTTGGCGTAGCAAAACTCGATATGCCGCCACCGCTTAGGCCAACATCGCCGATGCCGCCGTTTATGTCGCCAAAGAATACTGCATTTGAGCCGGCAAAGTCAGATACTGCATCGCCAGTAAAAGCAACAGGCAAGGCAAACGCGCTACCGGCAAAAACCCCAAAAATCACCGTTGTTACAAAGATTTTTCTCATGAAATTCATAATCGCTCTCCGAATGGACAATACTTTTTTGACCAAATCAAACTCAACGCTATTTATTAGCAAGCGCAATGCCAACGACTATCAATCGCCATCCTCGACTCTATCCCACACAAAAACAATCACTTACGACAGATAAGGCGTGGGGGCTAAATGGGGTAAGTTACCCTCATTGACAAAGGGCAGCATTCTCAGAAAGCAACACCATGCAAAACAAGAGGTTAAGGGTGGGAAGGCATGTTCTCAAATCCCGCAGAAAGCAACAAAATTGATAACACGCAAAAAAAAATCCTGTATTTCGGCGAGAATATCGAAAAAAAACCGCGACCTTTTGGCGTCTCATGTGTCTGGGATAGTGAATCACAGGTGAATTACATAGTGCGCTTCCGAGCGCAGCAAGAATTGATTGGTTATTCGAATCGGCCATCGCAGTTGCGAAGGTTGCATGCTCTCCATAATTTGGGGTATATGATGATAAGTAGAAAATTTAT
>CAYSUZ010000167.1:0-4515 GCA_964434335.1 uncultured Planctomycetota bacterium
AACGAGAACTCTTTCGCGTGGTTGATGAAGAGTCTGGCACAGGCGAAAGCGCCTGGTTGTTGACCTTCATGCTGGTGGTGGCGCTTATACTTGTCGGTGCCGCAACAGGCATAGTTTTGTTCATGTAGCCCGAAGCGAAAAGAGAGGGGAAGATGTTGTTTAACAAACTTCGTGGTTTCATATCCCTTGATATGGGAGTGGATCTGGGCACGACCAGTACGCTGATTTGTGTAAAAGGCAAAGGCGTCGTACTCAACGAGCCCTCCGTAGTCGCCGTAGAAAAAGGCACCAATCACATCCTGCGTAACGGCGAGGCCATCGGCGAAGCCGCACTCGAAGCAATGGCCGACAATCCCGAAAACGCCGTCGCCCTCTGGCCGCTCAAGGACGGAGTCATCACCGATTTTGATATTGCAGGCGATATGCTCTGCAACTTCATCTCCCGCGCCCAAAGTCGCAAATGGGCCACCAAATCTCGCATCGTGATCGCTGTTCCCTGCGACATGAGTGCCGTCGAAAAACGCGCCATTACCGTTGCCGCCGAACGCGCCGGAGCGGGCAAGGTCTACTTTATTGAAAAACCAGTCGCAGCCGCGATAGGCATGGGACTGGAATTAAACGAAGACGATGCCGCAATGATCGTCGATATTGGCGGCGGTACTACGCATCTTGCCGTCATCACCCAACAGGGCTTGGCCTTGGCTCACACCATTCGCACCGGCGGAGACACCATGACCGCTGCCGTGCGTGCCTTCATTCGCGAACATTACAGCCTCATCGTCGGCGAGGTTAGCGCCGAGAAGATAAAAATTCAGATAGGCTCGGCCTTCCGTGGTGCCGAAGAAATGGCCGTTGATATCAAAGGCGTCGACGCCACCGCCGGACTGCCCCGGCGCGTAATGATAAGTTCCGAAGAAATCCGCAAGGCTCTTGGCAAATCGGTGCGCGAGATTGTCGGCGCTATCAGCGAGGCGCTCGAAAATACCCCGAAGGAATACGCCGAAGGAATCAGATCAAAGGGCATCATTTTGTGCGGAGGCAGTTCGCTGTTGCGCGGCTTGGATCGCGTTATCATGGACGCCACTGCCGTGCCCGTGCAGGTCGTTGACCACCCGACGACCGTCACTGCCGAAGGCACCGCCCGGATACTCGACGAGATCGACTCGCTCTCCGGGGCGCTCGAAGGCGGCGAAACCAACGGCTAAAATACTATTCCCGGCGAAATCCCAGAAAACTTGCAATGGCTGTTGCGTGGAGTTTGGATGCGGGCCGAAAAGGGTGGTTGAGCGATAATAATGGGAGATAATTGTAAAATTCAAATATTTTTTGAGTTTTTCTCTACAAGAGGTTGTATTGCAGGCTAAATATACACGGACGAGCTAATCGAAAGATTGGCCTCGTCCGTTTTTCTTTGCCTAAAGCCTTGCCAAGACGATGGTTATCCCAATCCCTCTACGCTTCCGCAATTTTGCCCACACGCCCATTTCAGATATCTGGCAGGCATTTTTGCAAATCCCCTCGCATAAAAACATCCAGAACGAGCGTAATATGCGCCGCCAGCATAAATTTGGAGCGAGGATAGCGGTCTAGTTAGGGGTGGTGTTGAGCATCGGGAATCGTTGATCACCCGGCGCGGGCATGTTGACCTTGCCCTCCTGGATCGATTCGAGAAACGCCTGCACCACGGTTAGGTCAAACTGTGCGCCCGCCTCGTCTACCAGTCGTTGCAGCGCCTTCTTTACAGGAATTGCCTTCTGGTATGGTCGGTCGGTTGTCATCGCGCTAAACGCGTCGGCTACTGCGATGATACGTGCGCCAAACGGGATATCCTCACCCGCGATGCCGTGCGGATAGCCCTTGCCATCGTAGCGCTCGTGGTGATGGACGATCATGGGGATTTCTTTGGACAGGAACTTCATCGGACCTAATATCTGGGCCGCGATCGTGGGATGCACCTTCATAGCGGCGTACTCGTTGTCGTTGAGTTTGCCCGGTTTGGTCAGAATTCGCTCGTCAATAGCGAGTTTGCCGATATCATGCAGCGCGCCCGCGTTGATTATCGTCTCCACCGCCGCATCACTCATCTCTAGATGCTGCGCGATTGCGCCGGCGTAGTACGACACGTCGTAAGAATGCCGCAGAGTGTAGCCATCGCGTATTTTTATCGCCGAGAGCAGCGACTGCACTGCGGCGTTGCATGTGTGCTGGAAATCCTTGGCCATCTCCAGGAGTCGCTCGCGCAGATCCGAAACGCGACCATCGTCCATGTAGCTGCGGATTACCTCGGTTTGTTGGTCTATCTCTAGAACGTCTTCGCTCCACAATACCGTTGCATTGCGGCCATTCTTCTTGCCATCGTATAGTGCGCTATCGGCGCGTGCCAGAAACCGCGCGGTCTCCGTGCCATCTTCGGCGCGCCATCCTGCCACACCCAGCGTCGCGGTTATGCGAGCGGTTAGCCCAGCGTGGTCGAAATAAAAATCGGAGATAGTATTGCGAATGCGCTCAGAGAGCGAGACTGCATCGTGTGTGCTGGTGTTGGGGAGAACTATCGCGAACTCCTCGCCGCCGTAGCGCGCTATCGTATCAACCTTGCGGCACTGCGCCGTAAGGATGCGCGCGATTTCTTCGAGTACGTAGTCGCCGAACTGGTGGCCGTAGGTGTCGTTGATGTTTTTGAAAAAGTCGATATCAATCATCATGCACGAAAGCGACGTCCCGTAGCGCTCAGCTCGTACCTGCTCTTCTTCGAGCCGCTGGAAGAACAGACGCCGGTTCGCCAGACCCGTCAGCGGATCGGTTACCGTCATTTCCTGGAGTCGTTTGTTCGCCGCCAGAACGCGCTGCGATTTATTGCGGAGGCTTTCTTCGAGTCGCCGCGTCTTGACCAAGCGCTTGCCTTCCCAGACACCAAAAGAGATACACGCCAGAAGTGTCAGCACGAGAGTGGTGCCGATCTCGGGCCGCACCAGCCCGCCGACGATTTCAGATAACGTCTGCGCGCTCGAAAGTTCCGAATTTATCGACTCCTCCGACCAGTTGTTTCCGTAGAGCGGGCCGGAGGCCACCTTGACCAGCGCTTCCAGATTGTCCTGCGCCGCGAAAAACGAAATGCAGATCAAGCCCAGCGCCAGACTCTTGATGATTGAGCCGACCATTAAGCCAGAATAGTTGCTGCGGGAAGTTGTCACCAGGCTTCCTCCGTGATTATTGTGCTGTTTTGATTTAACGTAAGTTTTGACTGAATGTTGTGAAATGAATCTGCTGATTTGAAGTAATGATCTGCTTGTGCGAATGCTCGCATGCTGTTTTATCAAGCAAGTGTTGTGCCGAAGCCGCCCACATGCGTTAACACGCTAAATCATAAGATGTTATCGCAAAAAGCCTGGATATTAGGAAGTTTTTTTCCCATAAATGGGAAAAGCCGCAGTCTTTTTGAGATAATTGCGGCTTGTATTTATCGTTATGGTTTTTGCAGTGGTTCTAAATTGTTTGCCGGATGTTTTTTTATGCGCAAAAAATTGTCATATTACTGTCACATTTTTTCCATCGGCAAAATTCCCAGAATTTTCATTCCCTTGCCGAGTACGCGCCTGACACACTCAACCATCAGCACTCTTGCTTTTGTCAGAGCCGGATTTCCTGGATCGACGACCTTATGGCGTGCAATGTCAGTGTAATACTTGTTGAACGCGCCCGCCAGCGCGATGAGATACGAACACAGGATCGACGGCTCGCAGCCCTCTGCTGCCCGCAGCAAAACGCGGGGCAGGTCCACCGCGAGGCGTGCGATAGCGAACTCCTCAGGATCGTCGAGCAGCGCGAAATCCACCTCGCGCTCGACTTTTTCGTCGTACTTCTCCAAAATACTGCACAGCCGCGCGTGAGAATATTGTAAATACGGTCCCGATTCGCCCTTGAAATTCAGCACCGTCTCCCAGTCGAACACCACATCTTTGATTCGCCCGTTTTTTAGGTCGCCAAACACAATCGCACCGATGCCAATTGCTTCGGCAGCTTTTTGTTTGTCGCCGGGGAATCCATCGGGATAGTTCTCGTCGATTACGCTGCCCGCGCGCGCCACCGCATCGTCGATAATGTCTTCGAGGATCACCTTAAAGCCCGAGCGCGTGCCAGCCTTGGCGCGAATCTGTACGCCGTCCACTTCGCGCGTTTCAAGATAAAGCCCGTGTGCGACGTGTTCGAGTTTATTCGCCCAATCGTACCCCAGTTTTTCCAGCGCCTCGATCAGTTGGCGGAAATGCAGTTTTTGCTCGGCCCCTACTACGTAGAGCATCTTGTCGAGGCCGAAATTTTCGTGCCGCCAGATCGCCGCAGCGATGTCGCGCGTGTGATACCCGGTTGCGCCGTCGCTTTTGCGCAGGATTACCGGTGGAATATCCTCGTCATCCATTTTTATGACGATTGCGCCCTGGCTTTCGACTGCGATGCCGGCATCCTGGGCCTTTTGGATGATCTCGTCGGTGAACTGAAAATAAAACGACTCGCCGATGT
>CAYSUZ010000168.1:0-4419 GCA_964434335.1 uncultured Planctomycetota bacterium
TTGTCGTAATATTTTTTTGCGCGGGCTATTGGGTTGTTCACATCTCGTCTCATTGCCGCGATCTCGGCTTTTACGAAGCGTACCTCATCATTTAGCGGGTCGTAGGTGTTTGGCGAGACCTCCCCCAACGCAATCCGTATCTTGACCATCATTTCATGTGCTTCTATGTAGTCGGGGTCCAGCTCGTAGGCGCGTTCGAACAATTTGTAAGCCTCTTTGAGTTCGCCCGACTCCTCTCTTAGCAGTCCGCGATTATAAAAAACCCGCGCATCTCGAGCCTTGGCTGCTTTGATAGCTTTTTCTTTGGCCTGCTGTGCCAATTCCAAGTCGTTCTCTGGCTGTTCTTCCGCAGGTTTTTCCTCTGTCGTGCTGGGAAGGGGTTGTGGCGCCTCTTCCTTAACGACTTCCTGATCGTCAACAGGCTCCGTTGACTCTAATGGCTCGTTATGTTCCGAAGTGGATTCGGATTGTGGGGATTTGCATCCAGCTGCCAAGAACAGGCTCATTATCAACAGCGCACATACGCAGCTACAATTTCTCATTGCTCACCTCGAAGAGATTTAATCGTAAATTTCTCCCGTTACTGTAAAACACTCGACCAATTGTGGTATTGTTATTTTTTTTGTGCTTTGAATAATATTTTTGCACCGATAACGTATCTTACTTCCAGATCGGATTTATTATTTTGTAGTTTTGTGTTTATGCCTTCTACTATTTTATCAAGAAACTCTTTGCCTTTTGCCAATCTGTTATCTAACTCGATATCAAAACGAATGTCTTTAATATCTGCCATGCTTGAATCGATTTGCGTTTTCCCTTTTAGGTCTGGCCAGATGCCGGTCAATTTTGTAACGGCTTCTGCCATATTGACGTCGCTGATAATCCTGCTGCCAGTTGTTACCTGTTCAACGAGCGCCTCTTCGATTTCTTTTCGCGCCAGTTCGTCCTTAGTCGGTGTGGTCCTCGGCGCGTCTGGGGTGTTGTGCGCAAAGTATATGACAGGCTTGTCTACCGTGAGGTCGCTGTATAAAACAAAATTGCTCAGGGTATTGCTCAGTACCCCGGAAAAATTATATTTGGCATATCCTATCGCTCGATAGTCGGTTTCGGCCTGAAGGGGCTTGTCTCTGGATTCGGGCCGGTCTTTTTTCAAGAGGAATTTGTTGTCGGCATTTTTATATTCGACATCTTTTTGTATCTCTGCTTCTACCGATTCAGCCGTTGTCGCCTTGTCGCCTATTTCAAGCTCATATGGGCCGTAGAGCGTATTATTGTATTGCTTCTTTTTGCTCTTATTAAATTTCTGCACATAATAAATCAATTTGTATTTTGTAAGGTCGGTGTCGTCCCGTTTGTCCAGCCTCTTGTATCCCTCGGCTGGCGCATAGTGTGCGACAATGTCGCTAACCTTATCGTCTTCGCCGCGCAATGCGAGATCTTTTATCACTGCAACGCGCATGTATTTGCCCATCATAGGACCTGCTACTGGACTATACGCCCTGATTGATATCGGATATATCTGTCTCTGTTCAATCTTTATTTTTCGGGCTGTGGTTATGGCGGCTTCGAGGCATTTTTCGATTAACCCCTTCTCGTTGGCAACAAACTTCACATTATTGTTTTGTGTTTTATTATTCTTCTTTTCAATTTTGGTTTTGAATTGGGTAACTGCCCATTGAATCATTTCCTTATTCGTCATGCGTGTTGGCGCCAAAACGTCATTGTAGCATTCGATATGAATCGGTGTGGGAGAATCGGGGTTCTCGCTGGTATATACATTCAGATCCAGAACTATCTGCTCTACCTCTCCTGCATCGTTGATGATTACCTTGTTCGATCTTGTCAGGTTGACGATGTTTAGCAGGGTATAAGGCGTTTTGCCTATGGTATCTCCCGCCACGCAATTTTGTCTTTCTGGCACGTCATCTTTCTGCTTGTCGACGATCTTGAGGTTGGCCTTTTCTTTGCCCGAAGATTCGGGTGTCAGGATGATGTCGTATCTTTTCTTGGTAATTGCCTGGATAGTTTTTGGATGCTCTTTTTCAACTTCGGTTTCCTTGAGAATCCATATACCCTCTTGCTTGCCCTGTCCCTCAATCCATTCGGGCATCCCTTTGTTGATTTCGGCAGGCATCGTTTCTGCATTGGGGTATTTGGCCTTTGCTCTGATTTTGTAGCGTCTTTCAGCTCGCCCCAAGTCTCTCGTATCGACATATTGCCATTTGTTGTTGCCGATTGGGTCGGTTGGTTTCCAGAGCTTGCTGCCCCCATATTGGACTTCGATTGCAATTTCCTTCGGATCGACGTGGGGGTATTTTTCGGTACGCTTGCTGTTGGGATCCCTTTTCTGGAAATTCTTGTTTATATCACTGAGGCCAATGGTCAGGGTTATTTTGTCATAATCGGGTATGACCTTTACCGAGAGGCCGCCAATGTAATATGCAATTATAGGATTGCGCTTTGCTTTTGTGGGCGGGACTGAATAAAAAATATAGTATGGATCCACATAAGATTTGGCAATATCTTTGTTCTGCCTGGCCATCTTGTCTGCATATGGCGGTGGTGTAATTTGGGGGTGGCTTTGGGCTGCAATTTCTCCTGAGAGCGATTTGAATGCTTTTTGTTGTTTTTTGTCATCCTCGGATATGGATTCGACACTGCTGAACGAGAAAAAACAAGTAGCAATTCCGACGACCAATGACATTACCGTAAGCAGTATTATCAAAGTCGAGTTGGTCCACAAAGGCTTCTTCTTTGCTGCCATTAAAGGCCTCTCCGTAATAATCTAAGTGTATAACCAAGCATCGGATGGATTATAGCAAACCCGAAGCACACACGCAACTAATGTGCCACAAATGCCGCTATTTCTTGCCACAACCGCTTGCTATGTAATGCGTTATATTTGCAAATCTGCGAGTGCAATATTCCGCGTGGCAAATTGCCACATGTGTTGCACCTCTCAACAGTTGCTTATTTGTCCCGTGACATCGAAATCGGTAATTTTTGCGCTCGGGCCACATCCATAATTGTTATGACGTTTTGCCAGACAACATGCTCGTCTATCTGGATGACCACCTTGGTATTTTCGTTCAATTTTCCATTCACATCAAGGTTGTCATCGCGGAAATTTATCAGATGCTCCTTGATATCCTCCAATTCACCATCAATAACGAAATAGGTGGCGCCATCGCCGATGTATACTTTCGCGCCGTTGTTCTGATCCGAAGTGAGGCGTACCGTCAGCGTGCTGCTGTTGATGTCCCTGAACACCGACTTCCCAGGCTCGCTGAGGAACAATGGCAATCGCATCTCTGGCGGAATGAATCGCGCTGTAACGACGAAAAATATCAGTAGCGAAAACACGACATCAACAAATGAAGTCATCCCTCCGAATTCTACGTCGTCTGTATTTCGCCGTGATCGCATCACTCCTGTCCTCTCGATGGCGCGGTGGTGCCGTAGTGTATCTCGGCGTCAAAATCAATGCACTGGTTTTGAAAATTCTTGACGTATTTCGCGTCCAGTTTTTTATCTGCGCGGATTACGATCCTGCCGTCGGGATAAATTTTGTGGAATTCTTGAACTCTGTTTTTTAGTTTCCCCATCATCTCGATGTTGTTCGAATTAAACATATCGCCCTGATATGAGTATATCGCGTCTTTTCCGTCAGGCTTGATATTGACAATGAAGCGGCTCTTGGTCTCGACATTGTTGAGTGAATCCGACTGGATCGAACTCGGCAGGCTAAGCATCTCCACTTCCTCGCCCTTAAATTTCGAGGTCAGCATGAAGAAGATTATGAGTAGCATCACCACGTCCACCATTGGTGTCATGCTAAATGTTACTGGCTTGCCGGATTTGCGCTTCACTAGTTTGCCTTGTTGTCTTTGGCGAAGAATCGATCGAACATCGTTTCGCAGCGGTTCGTCATTTCGATAACCAGCATGTTGACGCGGTTACGGAAAAAGAAGAAAAAACCCGTCGCGGGGATTGCTATCGTCAGGCCCGTTACGGTTGTCCACAGCGCGCCGCTGATTCCACCAGCCAGATCGCTGGGTTGGGGGTTGACAGCGCTGGCGATTACGTTAAACGCCACCAACATACCAACGACCGTGCCCAGAAGCCCCATCATTGGCGCAACCGTGCCGATGAGGTTTAGCCAGCTCACGCGTTGATCAAGTTTGATGCCCTCTTCTTCTGCTGTTTCGGCGATAGTGGTTGCCACGCGTTCAAAATTGTCTTTGGCTCGAACTCTATCCAGGCCCGCCGCGACTATTTTCGTCAGGTGTGTCGGAGTTGTCAGGCAGAAATCGTTCAGATCGTCGAAGGCCTGGTTGGTCAGCAGGTTCTCCATGCGCTTGAGCGTTTCCGGCGGCATGACTGTTGCTTCATTAATTGAAAGGAGGCACCAGATGACCA
>CAYSUZ010000169.1:0-4404 GCA_964434335.1 uncultured Planctomycetota bacterium
CCGATAGCCAGTTTGACTTGCTCGTTGCCGTTTGTTATGGCGAGCTTGAGCGATGCGAAGACTTCGTCGCTGACGCCGCTTTCCAGCGAAAGTATCCTGGCGATGGATTGGGCGGCGATAATCTTAATATCGGTTGGGCTCGATTTGCCTGCCAATGTTTTGGCCAATGCCGGTAATGCTTTGGTTATGTGCCAGTTGCCCAGCGCTAGCAGAGCGGCCTTGCGGATGTCAAACTGTGATGATTCTGTTGCGAGTGCGAGAAGCGCTGTCGCATGTTGGGAGAGGTCGATCATCGTGTTGGTGGGCGCGAGTTTGGCGACGGTTTTGGAAGCCTCCAGAATGATCGAATCGTTGAAATCCGCCTCGTAGTTGTTGGTTTTTTTCAGTCCGTCGGTCAGGCGCTTTATCTGGTTGGCATCGGTGTAGTCTGTAATGAAGTCTTTGACCGCTTCGAAGCTGAAGCGATTTTTGTCGCGTTCGATGTCGGTGCTGACTATGAGTATCGGAATCTCGCGGGTAACGGCGTTGTCGCGAAGAGATACTATGAACTTGCCCGTGTCTTTGTCGAGATTGCCGCTGATTATGATGATGTCGGGCAGTGGGAATGCCAGGGCCTTCGCAGTCCCGCATCGTAATCTGCTGCCTCGTCGGTAACGTATCCTATTGCTCTAAGCGTGGTCTGAATTGCATTGCGGGCCTGTTGCGTTTCGTGAACCACCAGTACGTTGACTGTGTCGCCAGTCTGCATCGCGTTGACAAGATAAAATGCGGCTTTGTCTGCGTGAAGGAACGGCGCTCCGTGGGAGATTTTTGCCAGAGTAATGGCGGCCTTGTAAGCGATCTGTTTTGTTTCGCTGGCAAGGGCGTTGACGAGCGGAGCGGCGTAATATTTGGCGTCGCAGAGCTGCTCGGCATTAATCGGTATGTGCTTGATTACAGATTCCGAACAGCTATCTGCTATTTTGTCCATGCAGAGCATCGCGGCAAAGCGGCGTTTGTGCTTGATGTTTAGCGCAAGGGCGTCGAAGAGCGTGCTTTCGCCCCCAGCAAACATCCATGCGTCGCGTCTGTTGGTTTTTGCGAGGGTGTTCTTTATCAGAGTTCGTTCGTTGTCTGTCAGAAGGTTTTTCCTGTTAAAGATGTCGAATCTGAGCATGCCTTTGCCTTCGGCGATCTCTGCGAAGTGAGCAGCGACCAGGATTGCATAGGCTGGCGAATATCCTGGGTTGGCCTTCAGCGCTTCTTTGGCCAGTTTTATCGCCATCTCCTCATTATATGCGTAGGGGGCGATTTCTCGTGGCACTGGCATATCTTTTTCGAGTGTCCAGATGAATACTCTTTTGTATTCGCTAAGCATAAACGCGGGTATTACCGCGCGCCTGCCAATGATCTGCTGGGCGAGATAATCTTCGGCGACCATCGTGTAGAGCTGCTCGATGCTCAGCGCTTCGGCGAGTGCTTTTGGCAAAATGGTTGAGATGATAGAGTCGGCGGCTTTGCCAGCGGCCTTGCGGACACGCTCGGGTTGCTTGGGGTCCAGCGAGATTGCTTTGAGTGCGGGAAGTACGCGCCATTCCCGCGTTTTCTTGAAAACATCGATGATTGCGAGCTGGAGGGGCGCGTCGGGTTTTTTCAGCAGACACACCAGTGGCATTGATATCCTTGAACCCATGTCCTGGAGTATAACGGATATGGTTGCCTTGGTTTTGATGTCGGGGGCGGTGCGCCAGATGTTTATCAGGTGTGGTACAGCAAATTCACCAGCGTTGTATTTCAGCCGCTTGTATGCTGCGCTGGATTGCTTGCCGTTGGCGAGAAAAGCCTCGACGAGTTTCTTGATTTCTTTGGGGTCGGTGTTCTGTTTGAACACTTCGTGCGATGCGGTCTCGCTGACGATACGACCGATTTTTGCGAACTCGCCACCCTCTGCGAAGAGTCTGTCGAAGGCTGCCGGGCCTTTGGCTGCCAGCAGATCCAACGCTACTTGCGGGGTGAGTATCTTGAGCATGTTGTCAAACTTGGTTAGCGCGTTGGCTTTCTTGCCGCTATTCAGCGCGCTTATTCCGGCGTCGAAGAGGTCTATCGCTTTTTGTGATTGCTGATCGATTTTTTTAGGAGCAGATGTCTGCGCTGTGAGCGACGGAACGACCGTCACTGCAATAGCCAGAACGATGCTAAGAATAATAGTACGAGTTGTCATTTAATGACCCCCATGATTGGTTGAGGATTAGGTTCGAAGCTATTTTATCAAATCTATCTCATTTGCAAAGATGCTTTCGCAAGATTCGCGTTTTCTAATCAAATTCCATTTATTGCCGTCCACGAGTATTTCGGCGCTGCGTGGCCGGGAATTGTAGTTCGAACTCATCGAGAAGCCGTATGCTCCTGCACTAAATACCGCAAGCAGGTCGCCGCGTTCGACGGCTGGCAGCTCTCTTTCTTTGCCCAGAAAATCGCCTGACTCGCATATCGGCCCGACGATATCGGCCTTGATACATTTTTCTGTTGGGACTGCGTGGCCGGGAGCGATTTCGGATTTCACTGGCCATATCCTGTGATACGCCTGATAGAGGCTGGGGCGGATCAGGTCGTTCATGCCGCCGTCGCAGATGACGAAGGTGTGCTCGCCGTCGGAGCGCTTGATGTATTGAGCCTGGGTGAGAAATATTCCAGCGTTGCCAGCGATAAAGCGGCCTGGCTCAAGTATCAGTTTGCAGTGCGAGGCCTTGATAAGCGGCACGATCTTCGAAGCAAAATCAGAGACGGGTCGCGCATCGTGTTCTTTGTAGAAGATGCCGAATCCGCCGCCGAGGTTGAGAAATTCCAGCGGATATGATTGCTGGCACTTTGCGTATAATTGGATCAATTTGTGCCCGGCCGATTCGTAAGGCTCGACCGTAGTTATCTGCGAGCCGATGTGGCAGTGCAGGCCCTTGAGTTCGATTCCGCGCATTTTCGGCAGGCGCGCTATCAGGTCTTCGGCCATTTTGATGTCGATGCCGAATTTGTTTTCGCGTTTGCCTGTGGTTATGTATTGGTGTGTCTTGGGATCGACGTCGGGATTTATCCGCAGGGCGATGCGAGCGAGAGTGCCTTTTTGCAGGGCGATGCGATTGATGTTTTCGATCTCCGCTTCCGATTCCACGTTGAACATAAGGATGCCAGTGTCCAGCGCGAAGGCGATTTCTTCGTCGGTCTTGCCTACGCCCGCGAATACTATTTTGCTCGGGTCGGCGCCTATTGCCAGCGCGCGTTTGATCTCGCCGATGGATACTGCGTCGAAGCCTGAGCCGAGTTCCTTGAGGACTTTGAGTATCGAGAGGTTACTATTGGCTTTGATCGAGTAGCAAATCAGCAGGGGAATCTCTGCAAAGGCCTTTTTTATTTGATCGAAGTGTTCGGTCAGGGTGCGTTTGCTGTATACGAATAAGGGCGTGCCCGCTTCGGCTGCAATCTCCGAAACCGGTACGTCTTCGCAGTAGAGTTCGTTGTTTATGTAGTTGAAATAGTCCATTGAGTTATTGTTTTTTGTCTTCCTTCTTTTCGAGCGCTTGTGCGAGATCCGTTTTTTCGAGGATTTCTTTTAGACGGTAATTGGTCATGTCGTAGCACAGTGGGGTGACGGAGACGTATTTCTCGGCGATGTGGCGCGTGTCGTCTTCGTCGGTTTCGGCCAGGGGGATGATGCCGCCGGTCATCCAAAAAATAATCTCGTCGCGTGGAGTGCGGCGTTCTTCAAAGCGCTCCTCAAATCCCCGCGGATTTTGCCGGGATATCTTTACTCCGCGGATCTCGCTCTCAGGCGCGGAGGGTATGTTGATGTTGAGAAAAGTCCAGCGGGTTTTGGCCCGGCACTCAATCAGTTTGCCGATTACGCGGCGGGCTACTGGTGCGGCCTGCTGAAAGTCGACTTTGGCATAGCCTTCGACCGAGATTGCGATTGAGGGTACTCCGGCGATTACGCCTTCGTGTGCGGCGGCGACGGTGCCCGAGTAGAACAGGTTTATGCCGAGGTTTGCGCCACGGTTTATGCCGCTGACTAGCAAATCGAACGATTCCGGCCCTGCTCCTTCGCCGAAGAGTTTTTGCGGGAGTTCGTAGAGCGCGAGTTTTATGCAGTCCGCCGGTGTGCCGTTGACGGCGTAGCCAAATATGGAGCCGTTACGATGAACTTCGCGTACGCGCAACGGGTGCGCTAGCGTGATGGAGTGCCCTACGGCACTTTGTTCGTTATCGGGTGCGATCAGATAGACTTCGCCAAAATCCTGCATTATTTTGCACAGTACGTCTATGCCTTCGGCGTCGATTCCGTCGTCGTTTGTTACAAGAATGCGCATAAAATTAGTTTTCTCAAAGCGCGAAGACTGCAAAGATGGATTATTAAGAGGGTTAGAGGGCTTAGTC
>CAYSUZ010000170.1:0-4395 GCA_964434335.1 uncultured Planctomycetota bacterium
TGCAAAAACCGTACAAAGAAATTCGTTGGCACGCACGCGGCGGCCAGGGCGCCAAAACGGCCGCAGTGCTTGTAGCGCAGATGGCTATCGACGAAGGAAAATTCAGCCAGGGCTTCCCCGAATACGGCCCCGAGCGGATGGGTGCGCCTGTGCTGGGCTATACCCGCGTTGGCAAAGAAATCATAACGTCGCACAGTTCAATTTACCATCCTGACGTAGTAGTCGTACTCGACGAGACGCTCATGGCGACTGTGGATGTGTGCGAAGGAATGGCTGACGATGGCGTGTTGCTTGTTAACACTCAACATAGTGTCGAGGTGATACGCGAAAAGATATCGAACAAAAAAGTCAAAATTTACACCGTCGACGCCGGGAAGATTTCGCGTGACGAACTTGGCCGCAATATGCCCAACACGCCGATGATGGGCGCGCTGGCAAAAGTCACCGAAGATGTCGTAGCTCTCGACAGCATCCTTAAGGGCTTCGAGAAGAAGTTCGGCAAAAAACTCAAACCCGAAGCGATCCAGGGCAATATCAAAGCCATCAAACGCGCCTACGACGAAGTTGCGTGACGCGATAACCCGGAGAACACCATGACCGATAAGAAAAAAGAAAACGAGTACACTGACGAGCAGAAAAAATATTACGCCGATCTGCACGACTGGAAAGAACAATCCATGGCGGGGATGATTTTCGAAGCGGGCAACAGCGTGTGTTATGAAACAGGCTCTTGGCGCTCGATGAAGCCCGTGTGGGATGCCGAGAAGTGCATCAATTGTCTGCGGTGTTTCTACTATTGCCCCGACTCTGCGATTCTCATCGAAGACGGCAAAGTCGTAGGCATTGACTACCGCTACTGCAAGGGCTGCGGCATATGTGCCCACGAATGCCCGGAAAAAGTCAACGCGATTGCGATGATTATCGAAGGCTCCGACGAATAATTCAGGCGTAACCATAACAAAAAAGTCAGCCGGACTTGCTATGCAGGTTCGGCTGTTTTTGTGCAATAAAAAAGGCGACTATTAAGTCGCCTATTGTATTCATGGTGGGCGATGCTGGACTCGAACCAGCGACCCCTAGCTTGTCGAGCTAGTGCTCTAACCAACTGAGCTAATCGCCCCGAGCGCGAGAATATATCAGCAAAGACATCTGCGCGCAAGATTTTTTTGTGGTTTTCCTTCTTGCCGATTCGCTTTGCGCCCCTCATCAGCAGGAGCTGCTAGTACTCGTCGGGTAGCGCGCGTAATTCGTCGAGGCGGAATACCGGCCCCTCCTTGCAGACATAAACCGCACCTACGTTGCAGCGGCCGCATTTGCCCAGCCCGCATTTCATGCGATTTTCCAGTGTCGTGTAGATATCCTGCGGCGCGAATCCAGCTTTCTCCAGCACCGGCATCGTGAATTTAATCATGATCGGCGGCCCGCAGACCACCGCTACCGCGTTGTCTGGCGACACGGCTGCCTGATCGAGTACCGTTGGCACAAAGCCCACCTTGCCGTTCCAGTCCGCCGTTTCGCCGCCGGGATCGACCGTCGTGATCAGGTTGACGTCGGGCCGCTCAGCCCATTCTTTGAGTTCGTGTTTGTAGACGAGGTCGTCGACCGTGCGTGCGCCGTAGACGATTGTTACATCGCCGAATTCTTCGCGCCTTTCAAGGCAGTTCCAAATAACGCAGCGCATTGGTGGCAGTGCAATGCCTCCGGCGACAAACAGCAGATTCTTGCCGCGCCATTTGTCGAGCGGAAAGACGTTGCCGTACGGCCCGCGAAAGCCGATGGTCTCGCCGATCTCCACGCGCCGGAGAGCGCGTGTTACGCGTCCGGCCTCGCGGAAGGTGCATTCGATATAGCCCTGGCGGGTTGGCGGCGACGCGATGCAGAAGGTGCATTCGCCTTCGCCAAAGACCGAGTAGAGGCCGAACTGTCCGGCCTCAAAGCGAAATGCGGCTGCCTGAGATTCGTCGAGGAACTCCAGCCGCAGCGTTCGCACGCCCGGCGCTTCCTCGCGGATATCGGCGACGCGCATCATGTATGGGCGGTAGATGTTGCCGCCGGATTCGTTTTTTGCGTTCATTTCTGGCATATCAATTCGCTGTCAAAAATTGTCGTTCGGGTGGTTAACGGGCAGTTCTGTGGCCTCGTTTTCAATTCGCGCAAGATGCTCGGAGATGTCGATGCCGACGGGACAAAGTCGGATGCAGCGTCCGCAGCCAACGCAAGAGACGCAGTTAAATTTCTGTGGGTAGTAATTAAACTTGTGCTGAATACGCTGACGCCATCGGCTGGCCTGAGTTGGGCGCGGGTTGTGGCCCGATGTGTGCTTGGTGAATAGTGGAAACTGGCAGGAGTCCCATGTTCGTATCCGTGCGCCGCCGGACTTGCCTGCCTCGTCGTGCATGTCGAAGCAGTGGCAGTTGGGGCAGACATAGGTGCAGCAACCACAGCTCAAACAGGTGCACGCGAGTTCGGCCCATAGAGGAGAGTCGAAATTTCCTTCGAGCGCGCTTCGTACCTTTTGCGCGTCGAATTTCACAGGCACTTCTGCGTAGGGCAGCGTCTCGTCCGGTGCGTCCGAGAGCAGGCCCGCAAGTTCCGCCGCGAGTGCCTCGCCTTTTTGGGTAAGTATCTCAACGAGGTATCCGCCGTCGCGGGTTTTGCTTAACATAATATCGCTGCCTGCGGTGTTATGTGGGCTGCCGCCGACAGATGTGCAAAAACAGCAAGCGTCGCAGTTGTTGCACGCTATCGAGATCACGGTCGTGTTTTCGCGCCGGTGATTGTAGGCTTCGTCGCGGAAGTCCCAGTTGAACAGTGCGTCCAGCGCCAAAAGAGACGCTGCATCACAACCGCGGGCGCCGAGGATGATTGTTTCATCGGGCGTTGGATCGGGATCGCTCATCTCGATTCCGCTCTCGGTGCGGCGGAAGGTGAGCAGTGGTTCAGTGCGCGGAAAGAATCTATCCTTGATCGAAAGCCGCGTGTTGATCTCGTCCAGGCAAATCGGCGTGTCGGGGCCGATGGTGCCGAAGGTTACGACTTCGCCGTCTCTGACCGGTGCGATAACGGTGCGTCCGGCCCTGGCGAGTACTTCGGGCAGGCGGTCGAAATTCTGTTTGCTGATGCCTTTGGTTTGCACAGAAAACTCCGTATTATCTTGGATACAGGTTCTTGTTTATCCCGTTTTCGGTCCACTCGCGGATTTGCTTTATCGCGTCATCACGTTTTTCGGGTGATGCTTTGGGATCGTAGATGAACAGGCTGCGGATGTCGGCGATCTGCTCGTCGGTAAGATCGGTTATCGTGTTGTCGGTGGATTCCACCAATGCGATGATGCGTAATATAGAATCGTAGACAAGGGTGCGCTTCTTTTCGCTGTCGTCATCGAGCATGTCGATTAGATACGGCACGCTGGTGGTCAAGCTCATCAGCCTTGTGTGCATGGCGCGCTCGGAGGCTTCGTCGGCGAGGAAGGCGTTGACTTTCTCGAGCGTTACTCCGCTGTCTTCGTGCAGTCCTTTAATCAGTGCATCCAGTTGCTCGTTGAATTCGCTTTTGTTGGCCTTTTCGATTCGTGCCAGTTCTGCTTTCATCTCAATCCCAACTTTATCTATGGATGGGGGAGCGGAGCTACTTGGTTTGTACATGATATCATAGGCGTTGATAATTGCGTGGGCCTGGACTTGTCCCCAAGTTACAATTTTAGGCCCGCCTTTTTTGTAGACCAGCTCATTTTTTTGCGCTTGGGTTAAATTGCCATCATGGTATTCTATGAGCCACTTCCTGATCAATTGATACTTGCGTTGTTCGCTGTGAGGCTCTCGCAGCAGTTCGTTGGCTTCTGCCAGAATGTCCTCGGCTTCGTCAAGATCGGTCGCTTGTCTGCCGACCATGAAGTCCACGATTGCTTCGAGCCGCTTTTCATAATTGTACTTGTCGGGATAGAAAGTTTTGTAAAAGAATAATCCAACCCAACCCAGCCCAAGCGCTAAAATCAAGAGCGTCAGGGCAATCGGCGGAATAGTATGTTTCTTTTCGGGCATGATTATTTGAAAAACTCCTGCTTGTCGTCGTGTTTGAAATTCGCCATCACTGGTTTAGCCTCGGGATCAAAGCCCGGTGCGTAGTCGAAGTGATCCGCGACAGTGCGGGCGAGTTTGCGATTAAGCGCGGTTAACGGAATATCCATCGGGCAGACTCTTTCGCATTCACCGCAGTCGACGCAGCGCCCTGCGAGGTGGAATGCTCGCGTGATATTCCACGCCATTGCTCCCGCCGGATGGATGCCGGGCATGATCCACTGTGGCTGATTCTTCTCAACGATGCACTGGCGGCAGTAGCATAGCGGACAAGCCTGACGGCAGGCATAACAGCGGATGCAGCGGCTGAATTCTTTTT
>CAYSUZ010000171.1:0-4393 GCA_964434335.1 uncultured Planctomycetota bacterium
GCCCCCCCCACGCTACACCGAGGCCAGCCTCGTGCGCGAACTCGAGGACAAGGGAATAGGGCGACCTTCGACCTACGCGCCGATTATCTCCACAATCCAAGTGCGCGGATACGTAGAGCAGCAACAACGCAAATTTTACGCAACGGAACTCGGCGAGATCGTAACCGACAAACTCGTCAAGCACTTCCCCGACATAATAAACACAGAATTCACGTCGAGGATGGAACAAGAACTCGACACAGTCGAAGAAGGCAAGGCGGACTGGGTCAAGGTGATGCGTGATTTTTACACGCTATTCGAAGCCGATCTGAACAAGGCGGAGGAAGCCATGCAAAGCGAAAAAGGCAAAGAAAGCGGAATAGTCTGCGAAAAATGCGGCAAGCCAATGGTATATCGCTGGAGCAAACAGGGCAAATTCCTGGGCTGCTCGGGCTACCCCGAATGCAAACAAACTATGACGATCGAAGAAGACGGCCAGGTCTCGGCGCCCGAAGAAGTCGAGGGCAAATGCCCGAAATGCGAATCAGGTCTGACCGTCAAGAGCGGGCGCTTTGGCAAATTCGTCGCCTGCTCGAATTATCCCGACTGCAAATTCACCCAGCCATACTTCGCGCCCGGTGAAGAACCCGCCGACGACATCAGCGAAGAGAAATGTCCAAACTGCGGCGCACCGATGGCCCTAAAACGCGGGCGCTGGGGGCAGTTCCTGGCCTGCACGAAATATCCCGAGTGCAAGACAACCAAAAAAATCGGCGGCAAGCCCAAGGCCAAGCCCGATCCGAAAACAAAAAACGTCAAGGAAGCCAGCGGCGAAAAACCAAAGAAGGCAGCCCCGGCCAAAGGCGAAGAGGGCGAGACGCTCAAGTGCGACCTTTGCGGCGCGCCGATGGTCGAGCGCATGAGCAAGCGCGGCAAATTTATGGGCTGCTCGGCGTACCCCGAATGCAAAAATATGAAGCCGCTCGCAGAGCAGGATGAGCCGGAAGAAACCGACGAAAAATGTCCGGAGTGCGGCGCGCCGATGTTGCTGCGAAGCGGGCGCTGGGGCAAGTTCCTCGCGTGTTCGGCGTATCCGAAATGCAAAACGACGAAAAAAATTCCGAAAGAATAGAATGCCAGATTCTTTCGCGGAAAATTTTATACAAGGCTTGACTCCGCGAAATAATTGGCTATTATAGCGCCTTCAAATGATGCCCCTTGGTGTAACGGTAGCACGCTTGACTCTGAATCAAGTAGTCTAGGTTCAAATCCTGGAGGGGCAACCAAAAAACAAAAGGACCCGCATCCCCGCGAGTCCTTTTTTTATTTTTCGCCTTGTTGCTTGCTTATTTGCGTATTTTTCTAGCGGCAACTCCCGCACAGGCCAGCAAACCGCTCGCCAGCAGCACCACCGTCCCCGGCTCGGGCACGGGAGAAAATTTGGCGAGGAACGCATCGGCCTCACCCGCGTTTGTGCCGCCAAGATCACCAAAGGTTCTGCCGCAAATATATGGATTCCCGGAATCGTCAAGTGCCACGGAAAAACCTATATCGATATCATCCGTCCCTAGTTGCTGGACCCAAAGAAGATCACCCGATTCATCATATTTCGCCAAAAACGCATCGCTGTCGCCTGCATTCGCGTTACCAAGGTCGCCATACGTATTACCCGTTATGTAGGCGTTGCCAACATCGTCAATCGTTACTAAAAAACTACTATCTTCACTACCAGTTCCAAGTTGACGAGTCCATAGCAAAGTGCCCGATTCGTCGTACTTTGCAAGGAACGCATCATAGGATCCCGCGTTTGGACTGCCAAGATCGCCCAAGGTGCAACCACTAATCTAGACATTCCCCGAACCGTCAACTGCCACAGAATGACTATAGTCGCCACTGCTTGTCCCCAGCTGGCGCGTCCAAAGCAACGCACCCAAAGAATCATATTTGGCCAGCAACGCATCATAGCCACCCGCGCTAGCACCACCAAGACTATCAGCAGTTCGCCCGCTGATATAAGCATTCCCGGAAGCATCTACTGCCACCGAGTAACATCGATCGTCACCGCTTGTCCCAAGAATACTCGTCCAAAGGGATACACCGAAAGCATCATATTTGGTCAGGAATGCATCGGAACCGCCCGCGTTCGTGCCGCCCAAATCGCCGTCAGTATAACCACTAATATATGCGTTGCCAGCACCATCGGTCGCTACTGACCAACTTTCGTCGTAACCGCTCGTCCCAATTTGGCGAGTCCATAGGAGCGCGCCCGTAGAGTCGTACTTGGCAAGGAACGCATCATGGTCACCCGCATTCAGGCCGCCAAGGTTGCCATTGGTTCTGCCACTTATTAAAACACTGCCTGAAGGGTCAATGGCAACACACCAACTATTGTCATAAGTGCTTGTCCCGAGTTGTCGCGTCCAGAGGAGCGCACCGGAAATGTCATATTTAGCAAGATACGCATCCCAGTCACCTGCGCTGGGGCCGCCTAGGTCGCCGCGAGTTGTGCCGGTTACGTAAATATTGCCTCCGCCGTCAATCGATAGTGAACGGTTCCAGTCGCTCTCGCTAGTCCCCATCTGCCGTATCCACTCTACCTGATACGGTGTCTCCGTCGCCAGGGCTGGGGCGCTAAACACCGCCATTACCAATAACGCCACTATTGTAATCCCGTAACTCCTCATGTCTTTCTCCGTTCTCGCTATTTCTGAATCGCTAATTTCGATGATAGAAACTTATTTCCCATCCTTTATATTATTTTAGACACACAAGTTTCAAAAAACTCTCGCAAAAATTCAGGAAAATTTCACGTATATCATACGTCAAACCTATAAGCCTAATGAGACTGACAATTTGTGTCACAAAAAAACTTTTCGCCCCATTGCCCAGAATGTGTGCAGAACAGGCTCTGGCAACAACAACGGATTGCGCTAGGGCAAAGGAATTGGGCGCATTCCGTCTGCCTGAAAGCCACCAACAACGCAACAATCTCGCAATTATCGCCAGTAAGTGGAAGCTCCCGCTATTGGCAAAGCCAACAGGGGGCGCTTATTGGAATGAGTGGTTACTTCGGGCTTGGGTGCAGGCTCAGCCTGCCCGCGAGAAAGCCGGTGGAGAAGGCGGCCTGCAAATTAAAACCGCCGCTCGGCGCGGCGATGTCGATGAACTCACCCGCGAAAAAAATCCCCGGCGCAACAAGACTGCCCATCGTACGCGGGTCAATTTCGCGCGTCGAAACTCCGCCAACGGTAACCATGCCTTCGTTTGCGCCAACAAAGCCCTTGAGACTAAGCCGCGTTCGCTTCAGCGCATCAACCATCATGCGAATGTTTTTCTTGGACACATCGGCAAGTTTTGCGCCCACATCACAAGCACCACGATTGAGAAGCGCGCGATAGAGGCGGTTGGGGAAGACCGGCAGAGAACAGGCATTGCCAAAGGTTTTGCCTGGCGTGCGCTCGCGCATCTCGCAAAATGTGTTAGTAAGATCATCCTCGCTAACGCCGGGCGCAAAATCCAAAACGATTTCTGATGCGATACTGCCGTTAATAGACGACGCGCGGACCATCGCCAAAGTCGCGTCGAGTACCACCGGGCCGGATATTCCGCCACGCGTGAACAGAAGCGGCCCTTCGAAGGAGCCGAATTTTTTTCCGTCAACCAGCAAACCCAACTTCACGCGCTCCATCGACACGCCCGTCAGAACACCGAAGGGGTTGCCCGCAAGAATCAATGGGCCAGCCGCAGGCCGGGGCGTGATGAGGGTATGGCCAAGACGCTTGATCCAGGGGTAGCCGTCGCCAGAGGAGCCGGTCGCGATGTAGGTCAGGCCGCCGAGAGCGAGAATCATTTTTCGAGTCGCGGTGAAGTTCCCGCGATACGTAACAGCCGTCCAGCCGTCGTCGGATTTCATCAGCGCGGCAACTTGTTTGGAGCAGATCAGCTCGACACCGCATTTTTTCATCGCCCGCTCAAGCGCGTCAAGCACGGCTTGCGAGCCGTCACGCGCAAATAATTTCGAGCCTTCGGTGACAAGGGCTACGCCGTTATCGCGCATGAAATCGCACAAATCCTGCGGCGAGAATGCCGAGAGCGCGGCTCGAAGAAAATCTCCGCCCGGGCCAAAGGCTTCGACAAATCCGTTCGTGTCGACGGTGCTGGTCAGGTTGCAGCGGCCACCGCCGGTCAGGAGAAGTTTGGCGCCGGAGCGCCGATTTTTTTCCAGGAGGGCGGTCCTCATGCCAGAGCTTGCTGCGGCGATCGCAGCAGCCATTCCCGCAGGCCCGCCACCGATAACGACACAGTCGTACGCTTTGTCTCCGCGTTCTTTTAAGTCTCTCATGATACTATCCTACCAGAAATCGGCCAGGCAACGAAGAATAACCGCGTTATATTTGGTTGATTCAGGCGCGGA
>CAYSUZ010000172.1:0-4386 GCA_964434335.1 uncultured Planctomycetota bacterium
CGACTTGAAGCCATCTTCGAGCCGGTCCTTGATGCGCGCGGTCAGTTGGCCAACGGTAAGCACCTTGCGGTTGTCATCGGCCAGTCTGTCGAGCAGGGACGGTGTGTTGTCAGGCATATCGCTCACTGTTCAATAAGGTTGCGGTTTGTATCGTGCTATTTTATGGGACAATGGGCCACAGGTCAATCGGATACGCACGAATTGCATAACAATCGAACGATTTGGGAAATTCCTTCCCGTCCATATATAAGGCGAAGGTATGCAGTGTTTCGGAAAGGAAATGGGAATCAGCGCGAAAAAAAAGCCCCCCGGGTTTGCCGGAGGGCTTGAATTTGTCAGGATGCTATTTCACCCAATACCCAAAATACGTTATGACAACTGAATACTCCTTTTTAATCTGGATATTTTTTGAGAAAAAGATCGCCCCCCCCCACTTCAATCTTGTTCCCAGAATCTGATTACAGTCCACCCTTTTTTCATGAGATATGTTAACACATGACGATCACGTCTAGCATTATTGTTAATCTTGCCTGTCCAATACTTGACATTACTTGATGGCATTCTCTGTTGACTTATTGCCTAATGATTTAACACAAGCCATAATCCGAGAGCGAGTATTTTTTGTTTGATTATCCATTACTCATAGTAACACTAACCACACAGGCTGCCACATGGAGATTTCTTAAACAACGAACGCCAGAGATGATCTTTGCCAGGAGGCGCTCCAATTTTCACAATTTCCACAAAACCTTTGGACTGACCTTTTGACGTGTCCTCTGTAATCGGCCCAGAATAGAATGTCGAATTTTCCAAAGTGGCTATAGACCCATGTCTTTTGCAATCAATATCTCCGTAACCAAATGCTAAGATATTGACTTCATTCGGATGTTCGGCAATATATTTTGATAAATCAAGGGCCGTCGTGCTGGAAATGTAATGAGTGAGCAAATCTTGCAACAACCAGAATGTTTTTCCGTTCCATGCCAGTCCGACCTGCGATTTGACAATGAGTTGGCTTACCATTCGCGCCCAAACTTGCCGATAGTTTATGCCTGGCCCATTGTGACTCGCAGGATCGATAATCGCATCTTCACATGCCATTGAAATTTGAGTTCGTCTTTTTTTATTCCCCCCCGATGTACTCGAAGTCATGATTTCAATTATGATTATAGGATCAGCGGGAAAGTCATCTATCCAATATTCCCCATCACGAATTGCAATGGTATAGCCATTTGATTCGGCGATTGCTAAAGCTGAACGTTCGCCCTTCCCGATAATCTCCGAAACTTCCGAAATCCTCCTGCGCCCTGCCCCTGCCAATATGTAATCGAATGTATAATTAAACGATTTATTTTCATGGTCGTCATTTGCCGTTTCGATTTTCATCTTCACTTCAGACCATGCCCGGTAAGACTTCCCTACTTCGAGTGCCGCATATTTCGCAATCTGTTCCCTTACATGCGCCTGATAATGTGGTTGAGCACTTGCCCGAAGCGACAGCAATCTACGAGGACAAACAATCCATGGTTGTTCCCCATCTACAAGAGAAAGAGAGCACACACCGGATTGAACTATGTCTTTGCCGGGGAAATATTCTTTCAGACGAGGGTTTATGCGAATATCCAAAGCAGAAAGATAGCGATTTCCTCCTCCATCACATTCAGCATTCATAAACGGGCACCAATCTTTTGCGCGATTTTGAGCGGCTTCCTTGTTCCAACAGTCAAGCCGATAACCATATAGTTCAAATATTTTGCTCATCTAAGAACCTCTTTAGTTGTATACCCAGCACTTTGGCCAGCGGCGGCGGAACCGAATTCGCAATCTGCCTGTGCTGATCAAGGTTTTTCACAGAGCCCGTCCTAGATCTAATAGGCCCTTTCAAAATATAATCATCGGGATAACCGTGTATTCTCATGTATTCGCGTGGAGTTAAATATCTATCTTCTGTTGGATGATAAAAAATCTCCCCGCATCGTAATGTATTCGCTGGACGCTTTCGGTGAAGGCGAAGATATTTAGTTGTGTCCTTGGAAGACAGACCACGTATTAGGTCTTCTCCCAAATGAGTTTGTGCGGCTAAATATGACCCTTCTGGAACCTGAGCGATTCGCTCACGGTCTCTGGGCGGAGTAACGTCCACATGACCATCAAGTCTTTCATAAACCGTCTTACCTCGAATTTTTGGATCAGGCTTTCCCAATCCCTTCATGACCTCGCCAACACTCGTATAAGGTTCGTAGTGAAATATCCCATTGCAATCTTCTACTGGCGCATGAGTCCGCTCTGGAAAAAGAAAGCCGTTCCGGTCACGAGTTGCCACAACGAAAAGACGCTCGCGCTTTTGTGGAATTCCATAATCAGTCGCCATAATTACACGCCATTTGGGAGTGTAGTTGATTGCTTCTAATTTTGTTAGAAACTTTTCAAAGACTTCTCCGCGTCGGTTTGTGCGGCCCTTTGATGACAATAAGCCTTTGACCTGCTCAAGCAAAATCACCTTTGGTTGCAACGCTTCCGTAAAGCGGATGATTTCGAAAAGAAGAGGTCCGCGTTCGTCGCGCAAGCCCAGTTGTTTGCCCGCCAATGAAAACGATTGACATGGCGGCCCGCCAAACAAGAAATCCAAGCCCCCCGTTTTCAGACCAAGGTTTTTCATCAATATTCGCGGATCGATACCGCGAATATCAGCCTGTATTACACGCGTGCCAATCGCATGATTTTCCGCGTTAGCGCGCAAGGTCGAGCAGCAATGCTCGTCCTGTTCAATTGCGGCTAATACTTCAAAACCCGCATCTCGAATGCCTATGTCCATTCCGCCAGCACCCGAAAAAAGGCTGATAGCGGTTCGTTTCTTTGTTTTCATCGAAAAGTCACTCGCGCCACAGTAAACTGATTACATGTCCTTTGCAATTGCCAGTATTTGACACTATTATCACACAAGCGTCAACATCTTATAAACAATTTAATACGTGTTAAATGGCCTCTAATGTCACGAAAAAAAGCCCTCCAGGTTTGCCGAAGGGCTTGTGTTTTGTCAGGATGGTGGAGCGGAATAACTGACGCGCTTGATTGCGCGCGCGCGGCCAGTCGTTTCGTCAATCTCCACAATTGCGCCGCACAGCCTTACGTCGTCTTCGGCGACGTCGAACGGATGCGGCATGCCGGTGATAAATCGCTTGAGTACCGGCTCGACTTTGCGGCCGATGACCGACAGGTACGGCCCGGTCATGCCTACGTCGGTGATGTAGGCGGTACCTTTGGGCAGTATTCGCTCGTCGGCTGTGGGGATGTGGGTGTGAGTGCCGAGGACAGCGCTCACTTTGCCGTCGAGGAACCAGCCCATCGCGATTTTTTCGCTGGTGGCTTCGGCGTGGAAGTCTACAAAGATAACCGGAGTTTGAGCGCGGGCCTTTTCGATCATTTTGGATGCCGAGGCAAACGGGCAATCAGCGGGCTGCATGAAAACGCGCCCGATAAGTTGGATCACGGCAATTTTTACGCCATCACGCGTTTCGACAACGGACATTCCCACGCCTGCGGAGTCTTCGTGATAATTCGCGGGCCGGATTATGCGCGTATCGGTGCGCATGGTCTCGGCTATCTCGACGCGACGCCAAACGTGGTCGCCGGTCGTAACGAAATCCACTCCGTAAGACAGAAGTTTGCTAAAAAGGTTCTGCGTAATACCGCTGCCGCCAGCGATGTTCTCGCCGTTGGCGATTACGAAGTCCAGACCTTCCTGCTCGACAATCTCAGGCAACAAATCGTGAACAGCGCGGCGTCCGGGCCGCCCAACTATATCGCCGATAAAAAGAAGCTTCATCGTCCCTCCCTCCGTTAATTAGCGCGCGTATTCTACAACGCGTTTTTCGCGAATAAGAGTTACCCTGATTTCTCCGGGGTAGGAGAGATCCTTCTCTATCTGGACGGCGATGTCGCGGCAAAGTTTGACGGCTTGTGCGTCGGAAACTTTGTCGGAACTGACCATAACACGCACTTCGCGGCCTGCCTGAATAGCGAAGGAGTTTTGTACGCCCTGAAAACCGTTGGCAACTTCTTCGAGTCGTTCGAGACGTTTGATGTATTTGTCGAGTGTCTCGCGGCGCGCGCCGGGCCGAGCGGCGCTGATAGCGTCGGCGGCCTGTGTTAAGACGGCGTAGAGTGTTTTAGGCTCGATGTCGCCATGGTGCGCGGCGATCGCGTTGACAATCTCGGGTTTTTCTTTGCAACGGCGCGCGATGTCGGCGCCAATGGCCGGGTGCGTGCCTTCGACTTCGTGGTCGACAGCTTTGCCGATATCGTGCAACAGGCCACAGCGCTTGGCGAGATCTTCGTTGAGATTTAGCTCACTGGCAAGGGCCGTGGCGATATATGAGACCTCTT
>CAYSUZ010000173.1:0-4345 GCA_964434335.1 uncultured Planctomycetota bacterium
GGTCGAAGGCCACGTAACAACCACGACCCACACCGATGAAGATGGCCTGATGACCGTTACGGTTCAGGGCAAATTCAAAGGCAGCGGCGCAGCCACAGCAGCGCTGGAGGCCAAGCCATCCGGCGATGGGATTTTTGTCTTCGAGCAGGAAGTCGAGCCAGATGTTTTCGACAACTCGACTCGCTTCAAGTACGTTTACAAGCACAACAACAATGCCGACCCATCCGCAACCACGCCAAACCTGCTGGCCATGGTCGAGACGCTGACTATCCGCAAGTCCTGCGGCAATATCTCATTCGTTACGATTAATTATCCCGACCAGGAACCCTATAAATTCGCCAGCGGCACGCAGACCTGTTTGGCAGAGCAATCCGGCCATGCCGTCGGCCTCGACGCCTACCCCGACCCGCCTGCCGCACTGTTTAGCGCTGAGCATTTCTCACAGCGACCTTCGATCACCTACCACTGCCCATCGCTCAATCCCGATGGGCAATTCATCAACTGGAAAGTAGAGTGGAAATACTACGGCGAATTCGCCGCTGACTCGACAGTCGCCAACCTGCTGACCCTCAGACCCAACAAGCGCACCCTCTACGAATAGGAGCGAAAAGCATGAGTCAAAACGATATCCTCCTGACCTTCAACAATATGAAACTCGTCGAAGCGGATTTCAAAATGCAGCTTGGCATCACGCCTTCGCGCGGCTACATAGTCGTAACCGGCGACGAATGGGCTATGCCCGCCAACGGAACCGGCTCGCTCCACATCGGCGACTCCAACACTGCGGCTACGATCGACAACCTCAAAGTCGAACGCGTTCTCACCCAGCAAGGCACTCAAGACACATCGCTCAAGCGGGTGGAAATAAAGGATCGCCGCTGGAAATGGGCACTGCGCACCTTTACGGGCCGCCTCAACGTAATCATCGGCGACAATGACGGCAACGTCTGTTATGACCCCGACACAATCAAGGCGTACGACCCTGAAGAGACAAACCCCTATACGCTATACTCGTTCGAAGATGTCGCGCAATTGTTGCTTAGCGCAATGGGCGAAGACAATGTCGCCAGCATCCCCATCGCCTCGACCTCATGCGTGCCGCTCAACAAGGAATGGGAAAACACCAATCCTGCGGTTGCGTTGCAGGAAATCTGCGAAGAGATCGACTTCGGCATCGGCCTGCGCGTCAGTGATAATCGCGCAATGATCGTCAAGCTCGGCGACGGCACTTATCCCTACGTCGCTAACCGTTACAAAATCAATATTGGTATCGGAACGTCGTTCAGCGACAAACCCGATTACGTAAAAGTCGTTGGCAACCGCATCCAAAACGAAATCACGCTGGCGCTGGAACCAGTTGGTATCGACGTGGACGGCGAAATTCGCGCCCTGTCGAATTTGGTGTATTGCCCCGACCCAACCGATATCGACGACGGCACAGGCTTTGGCAAGTCGGCTTTGCAAGTCAAGCCCTTCGCCGACATCTCCGGGGACGTGGGTTACACCGCCGAACAAGCGCAGGCACTGGCCGAGAAAAGTGTCTTCCGATATTTCCGCATCCCCAACACGGGCCTGTTCCCCGACGATACAAACCGCGAAAACGCTGACTGTATGCCAATGCTCAAGACGCTTAACCAGCTCGACAAACAAGGTTGGCGCAAGAGGCCATTCGTAATGATTCGCAAGTACCAGAAGGCCCTGGAAGGTGGGCTTGAGAATCCGGCAACCGTCGAGACACCCAAGGTTTCCTATCGCATCGACTATCGTCGCGGGCTGGTGATTTTCGGCAAGCGCGTAGGGGTCTTGCTAAACCCGGACGTACAGATGCTCAGCGATACCAAGCTGATTTCGCAATCCGGCGATGTGGCCCTAACCTTCGCACACGAACTAAAGGGCGACAACGACTTCTACTATCTCCTGAGTTCAGATCAATCGTCGCCGCCGGATTTGGACGATGCCGCGATCAAGACGGTTAAGCGCAGCGATTTGACGTTGCGACGGATCGACGGGGTCAACCAGAACAAAAACGAACTCGATGCAACCGCCAGTGCAATAGCCGACAGACTGCTGGAGAAAAACGAATACTCGGTAAACACGGATATGCAACTGGCAGGCGCACACGAGATAAACCTGAATGGTTCAATCGACTCGATACGCTGGCACGCCAAAGACACAATCATTACGCGGCTGCGACACGGTGATTTCGAACCGACACCAACACCGGAGTCCTATGAAGAACGCACGCGCCTGCCGCGAATCCGCTCTTACGCCGAAGAGAACCGGCACAACGCCGAACGCGCGAGGGAGACTAACCTCCAAGGCTCGCGACAAGGCGGTGATATCTCGGCTGATGAACCAGGCGGCATGGAGTACCAGACGCTTGAGATTATCAACGCCCACCACTCCGGCCCGATAATCGTTAAGGACAGCCGCGACGAGACAGAGAAGCAGCAGACTACCTGCGAAGACGTTTGCTTCGCCGAAGTAACCGCTGTCGACGAGAATACGCATCAACACACCATCACCAACAGCGGACCGATCATCGACATGCGCTACAACGACTATCAAAACGACTGGCTGCATGGCTGGGTGCACGGGAGTTTTTTGGATATAGAAACGACGGAACATAAATCTCAGAATACTGACGACTGGCAGCATCTGGAGGACAACGGAGGCGGCACATCCAGTCCTTATCTAACGCGTATATATTACGGCGAGGTTCCATATCCCGACCCTATGGAAAACGAAACGCTCTACCATCCGTCGCAATCGATGGACCCGCGCAAGCCTCTCGGATATGTGCCGGGCGGGGTTGCCGACATAAATCGCATTCGCCTGCACGGAGAAATGCACTCGGCACCATCTGCGGTGACTCTTTTCGGTATGGATCTGATCGCACCAATCGGGCTTTCGCCGGTCTTAACAGCAACACCTCTAATCATACAATTCGGCGCAATGGTCATAGACAAACAGCTGACATATCTGGATGTGTTCCGCGCACCGTTTGACGTCAACTCCAGCACTGTCCCCCATGGATACGCTTCGGGAATGTGGGGACTGGCACAACTTGTCAGATTCAAGGTCTTTATCGATCCCGACAGGACTTAATGTGAAAGGAAAATCATGATTCGAAAAACATTGCTCGCAACACTGGCTGCGGTCGCCCTTGCCCTGGCGGGATGCGCATCGCAAGTGCCGGACGCGGTAAAACTGGCGCAGGAAAAACAGGCTCAATCGCTGGCGGGTGCGCGCAAGAATATCACCGCCTTCGTCGAGGCAGGCATGTTGGATCTTGAAGCCGCACTCATCGCCCAGATAGATATCAAATTTGACACCCGGCTCGCGGCACTGGCCGATGCAAACAACATGGCGTCTCTAGACAAAATCAAAGTCGAGATCGCCGCAGCAAAGGCCGCACGCAAAACTGAGAAAGAACGCGTGGCGCAACAGATGGCAAAATTCAAAACCGCGCTCGGCGACCTGGATAACGCAATCCGCCTTAACAAAATCATTGGCGAATATCTGTCGCGCGATTTTATCAGCGCACAGGATATAGCCGAATTGTTCAAAAACATCGACTCTGCGATAGGAGAATAACATGGATCAGAAAACACTGGTGCAAGGCGCGATTGCCAAGGTTGAAACCGAGATCGCCACCGCAACCCCATACGCAACAAGCGGCACACCAAATCTGTCAGCACTCTCGCTGGCAGAGGTCGCGTTATCCGAAACTGAAATTGCGGCTATCGTAGAACTGGTTCGCAAGGCGATCAAAACCGATGAGGGCAACAAGGCGCTCTTCGAGGGAGCCGTTGGGCTGGTGCAGAGTCTGCTGAAACAGGGCCTGGCATTCGTGGCAAAGGTATAAGCAGAAAGGAATGGAAAATGGAATGGACGGAACTGATCCCGCGAATTGTGGAGATCGTCATCTGGGTGGCGCTGGTCTTCACGTCGTTGGGCTTGAAGAAGGGCTTGCAAATTCTCATCAACGCCATCGAGACGGTCAACAGCAAAGAGGTCAAGGAAGAGGTCGAACTCAACGCAACAGGAATCGCAGCGTTCCTGATAAATCTGTTCAAAAAAATTGCCGAAAGGAAACCGTAATGAACTCTGCCAAAACCCAGGATGCGCCCAAATCGCGCACGTGCGATACGCACTGGCGAATAGAGCCAATGGTGCTGCTGGCGATCGCGGGACTGCTGATCGGCCTAGCAAGCGGCTACTGGGGGCGCGAGACACTCAATCGCTCGCAGCAGGCCGAAGCCTTCGCCGTATTGCGCGACAAAATATCCGAGACCAATACGGCTCTCGCCTCCGTAGAGGCGCGGATACTGGAAATGCGGCT
>CAYSUZ010000174.1:0-4339 GCA_964434335.1 uncultured Planctomycetota bacterium
CCGGCAAAGGCTCCCGGGCCTTCGGCTGCAATCGGGATTTCTATGGCAATGTTGCCGCCCCACACCATCGCACCGCCTTCTACTCGAGTCAGCGCACACTGAAAATCGAACGAAGCCCTGCGCCCTGCTTCGTCCGCAACATCATCAAATTGCAGGATGAAACCGGTAAAACAATAATCCGCATCGCGGACTGCGGCGGATCCACCTACATACGAAAAGGCCTGCGCGGCGATGAAAATATTGTGAACCGCCACGGTAACCATCTCCGCAGGTTCTTCAATCCACCGGTCATACTCCCTGTAAACCAACTCATTGCCCGGTCTGCGCTCGATCATTCGCGCACTGTAGCGCGACGAAGTTTCGAACTCCAGAATCGCCAGCGCGCAATCGACTTTCTCCGCGCTCGGCGCAATTTCCGCAGACGGGCCGTCAATGGAATAATAACGGTTTTCCTGGTACGGATTTTCCGATAAACATCCAGTTAGCAGCATTGCCGCCGCCAGAATTGCGATTGATTTTTTGATCATGTCATCGTCCCGAAAAATATGTTTCAGCGTTTCGCGTTTTTACCGTGTAATAAAGAAGACGGATCCTGTTCAAGCATCTCCGTCAACCGTTTGATAGTAACAAGAGTATCGCGGAGTTCCTTGAGTGTCAACTGGACCTGACGCTGCATGCCCAATGCGCCGCGTTTAGCACTTGGGATCATTGCCCGCGCCTGTCCAAGCAGCTTGCGAAATTCGATTATCGTATTGCCAATTTCCACAGACGTGTCGCCATCTTTTATTGCCATTATTGTTTCGTTGAGATTGACCATAAGCACTTCGATATTTGAAACGGCCCGGCCAAGCGCATAGTCATTGTCGCCAGTTTTCAAAACACTAATAAGCGAATCAGCACTATCCAGAATGATGTTGACCTTATCTACGGTCTTGCCGAGAGTTTCCTGAAGCGTGTCAAACAATCCCTTTTTCGTGTCAATATAGGCTCCCTCTTCAAGTACCTGCGCATTCGAAGTGCCGCCTGTAATCTGCACAAACGAGATGCCGCTGAGCATATTGCTGTTGAGTTTGGCAACCACACCTTTGCGCAGTTGCGCGATTTCGGGATTGATCTCAATGGCAACCTCTATCATAGAGTCTTCGGTAACCTTGATTTCCTTAACGGTGCCTATTTTCACACCCTTGAATTCTACGTTTGCGCCAACATCAAGACCGGTGACCGCATCATCGAACTTCATATAGTACGTAACGGTCTTGGTACCTCGTGTGCCAATTATTGTGATAACTGTGCCAACGAGTATGCCGAGGCATATCAGCAAAAACAGGCCTACCTTCGATTTTTGGGCTCGCGTCGCCATCGATTAATCCTCCACATCCACATTTCTCGCTGTCATAGCCTCGTCGGCCTGGCGCGAGAAAAACTGTTTGAGTCGTTTGTTATCGCTTCGTTCCATATCTTCCTGCAGCCCGAAAAAGATCACCTTGCCCTTGTCGAGCATGAGTATGCGATCGGCTACATTGCGAATGGAGTCAAGTTCATGAGTAACTACTACCACGGTTAGTCCCAGCGAACGCCGCAGGTTCAACAGCAAATCGTCGAGTCCCGCCGCAGTTATTGGGTCGAGGCCCGCAGATGGTTCGTCGAAGAAAACCAGCTCCGGATCCAGAGCCAGCGCCCGCGCCAAAGCCGCGCGTTTCTTCATGCCGCCGCTGAGTTCCGACGGTAACACATGCTGCGCGTGGGCCAACCCGACCATAGCTAGTTTCGAGCGAACAATCGCGTCGGTAATTTCTGGTTCGAGCTTTTTGCGTTCATTTAGCATCATTGCAATATTGTCGTAGAGCGAAAGCGAATTGAACAAGCCGCCGGACTGAAATGAAACACCGAAACGCGCCTGTATCTCGCTGAACTGCTCCTCGTCCAACGCCAAAACATCCTTACGCCACATGCGAATCTTGCCTGAAGTCGGCTTGAGCAGGCCAATGACGTGCTTGAGCAGCGTACTCTTGCCACAACCGCTGGCTCCACACACCGCCAATATCTCGCCGTGCTGCACATCGAACGACACCCCGTCGAGCACCTTGGTGGTGCCGTAATGGGCCACGAGATCTGTTACCTCGAGTATTGGTGCGCGTTTGGCCATGCCTGCAACCTACGTTGTTAGTACCGAAACTGCCGCAAAAATCGCAGCAACCACAATTATGAAGAAAATATCCATCACAACAGAACGTGTCGTAACGATGCCCACACCACGCGCGCCACCCTTGACGCGCAGGCCGTTGTGACAGCCAACTATCACGATTACCAGTGCGTAGCACAGCGATTTCGCCAACCCCAGAGCAATGTTGTCGATCGTCAGCGCGGCAACAGTCTCGTCCAGCCACACTTCGGCACCTATGCCAAACTGGAACACGCCCAGAATCATCGCCGCGCTTATGCCCGCCACCATCGCCAGGATAGTCAGCGCGGGCACACATAGCACCATCGAAAATATTTTGGGCGTAACGAGGTATTTTGTGGGATTGAAGCCCATAGATTTGAGCGCATCAATCTCTTCCTGCACCACCATCGTCGCAAGTTCTGCGGCGATAGCCGAACCGCTGCGAGCGGCTACTACGATGCCGGTCATCAATGCCGCCAACTCGCGCGTGAATGCGATCGTTACTAAATCAGCTACATATATCTCGGCGTTAAACATCTTCAACTGCGCCGCAGACAACATCGCTATAATCAGACCCAACAAAACGTTGATAATCATCACGATGCCAACTGCGCGGAAACCAATCTCGTAGGTCTCGTCCCAGACGCCCGCCCAGCGCACGCCCTTTTTTTCAAAAGGCGCGATAAACGACCAGTAGACTGTCTCGACCATCAACGAGCCAAATTGCTTCATTTCGTCGAAGGCCGCAAAGACCGTATCGCCGATGCCTTCGAGAAAACCGACGCGAGGCCGAGCAAGTGGTTTGGAACGCGCAAGCGATGAGGTAAACAGGGAGATGAATTGGGATGGACCGCCGCGTGCGCCCTGGATGCTCAAGTCCAGCCCGCCTTCGCGGGCGCGTTCTTGGGCACTAAAGAGATAAGCGCATCCGGCGCTGTCGACAAAATCGACCGCAGATAGCTCGACAACAACCTTGTCGCGTCGCGCCGCAACCAAAGATGTGACCGCCGTAAAAAGCTCCCGACCGTTATCCTCGGACAGATCGCCGCTAACTCGTAGCAAAAGCGGGTCTCTGTTTTCAAGTTCTACGGCCATTCGGCGGTTTCTCCATAATCGACTTGTGCATAATCAATATATTGTGGGCGTATCGCCCCCGCTTATTTTTCGTCAAGGCGGCGCACCGGCTAAAGATATTTTTTCACACTTTTGTGCAAATTCGCAGGTAAATTACATGTTCGGCGCAACGACAATAGTGTTTTTGCTTGAAAATCGGGACGTATGTGATATTTTTCAGACATAATATTCCCGCATTGGAGGACACAACGTGTCAAAGATAATGTTATGTGCCATTTTACTGGCAGTAGTATCCGTAGGCTGCTCCTACAATATGGGCGAGCGGCAGGTAGCGGTCGAGCGCGTGTTCGAGTCCGAACCGCAACTAATCCTCAACGACATAACCGATATGATGGCCCGCAAAAACACTATCGCCATCGAAATAAAAAAATCCTACGGCCCGGAAGCAACTTACCGTGAATCGCTGCAACCCGTGCGCGAAATTGTGCCCTATCATTTTGGCCGCGAGATGGGCAACTTCTGCTCAGGCATCATCAGCACCGTAATGATCCCAATCTCACTGCCTGTGTTCGCCATGTCAGGTATGCCCTCACAGGACTACTGGAAACACCTCGGCATCACCAGCCACAACCTTAACTTCCTGCAAGCCAGCCCCGACGACCCGGCGGTGGCCTTCCGTACGCCCGCCGAGCAGTATCCCGCAGGCGATATGGTTTGGTCCGAAACCAAGACGCTCAACGAACCCTACACCGCCCCACTGATTAACGGGCAGATCGCTGTCGAGATATTCGCCAGCGGCAAGAAAGCAACACTCAACACCGCAACCAACGCCAAAGGCGAATTGGTCATCGACCTCGCCACGCTCGCCGACAAGCTCGCACTGCCCGCAGGCGACAAGACCGTTACGCTCACAGTAACCGTACGCTACGGCAACGCCTCGGCCAAGATCGAGATCACCGCGCACACGGGGTGACGGACGAATAATACAAATATCCAAAGGGGAGCCTCGGCTCCTCTTTTTTTTGTGGTATTGCACGACAACGTGACAACAATGAAAAATATCTGTTGGCGAAAATCATAATTTACAATTTGTGCGTTATG
>CAYSUZ010000175.1:0-4317 GCA_964434335.1 uncultured Planctomycetota bacterium
GTTTGCGTCCGTCGCCGAATTTCGGCATCGGCGTGCGTTCGCAGGTCTGCGCGTCTCCGAAGGGAGGCAGATCGCAGGGCGGATCGTGTTTGACGACTTCGATTTCACGGTCGAGGTCGAGGGTTTCGTATAGGTGAGCGATGATTTCGTCGGAAAGAACGAAGATCGGCATGCGATATTTTTGCGCTAGCGCAAAAGCGCGCGCCGTCATCTCGAAGGACTCCTGCGCTGACCACGGCGCGAGGGCGATTGGTTCGTAGTCGCCCGGACAGCCGAAGCGCGCGGTCATCACGTCGCCTTGCGCGGGGCGGGTTGCCTGGCCGGTGGACGGGCCAGCGCGCTGCACGTCGATAATGACGCAGGGCGTCTCGGTGGCGAAGGCGTAGCCGATGTTTTCGAGCATCAGTGCTAGTCCCGGGCCGCTGGTGGCGGTCATTGCGTTCGCGCCCGCCCATGCTGCACCGATAACTGCGGCGATCGAGGCGAGCTCGTCTTCCATCTGTGCGAAAGTGCGTCCCATCTCCGGCAGTCGTCGCGCCATTGCGGTCATGATCTCGCTGCTGGGCGTGATGGGATAGCCGCCGTAAAAATCGCAGCCTGCGCGGAGCGCGCCCTCTACACAGGCCATGTTTCCTTGCATGTAAGCCATTAGAAGTCTATGCCTTTAGTTGCTTTTGAGCCTTTTTGGAACGGATGCTTTATCTCGCGCATTTCGGTTACCGTGTCGGCGGCGTCGACTATCTCTGGCGCGGCGTCACGGCCCGTTAGCACAAGGTGCAGGTGTTCGGGTTTCGTGCGAATAATTTCCAGTACGTCTTCGACGGTGAGAAAACCGTACTTGACGGCGTAGTTTATTTCGTCGAGGACTATGACGTCGTATTTTGAGCTTTCAATTGCCTTGCGGTATTGTTCAAGCCCCGCTTGGGCCATCTTAACGTCGGCATCGTCGGGTGTTTCGGCGTCGGGGTCGACGAAGCCCTCGCCGAGCGGGATTACCTCCAACTCCGGCGCCAGCCTTTCGGCAGCCGCGACCTCGCCGGGTTTCCACGAGCCTTTGATGAACTGCAAAATGAGCACACGCATCCCCCAGCCCACTGCCCGCAGCGCGATGCCGAGAGCGGCGGTGGTCTTGCCTTTTCCGTCGCCGGTGTTCACAACGACGAGGCCCTTAGCAGGAATTTGTTTTTCTTTGCTCATGTTTTTGGTCTCCAAATCTGGTCGGGAGTATATCAGATGCGGCTATGAGCGTAAAACATTTTTCGATGAGGGGTGTTGAAAGATCGCGCGATGGACGGGGGTTGACACGGTGTGTATAATCGGGGGGAAACCAATGGGGACAACATGAACATTCTTGATAACTGCACTCAGGCACAGCGCGAAGCGATAACGTACGTCGACGGGCCGCTGATGATTCTAGCCGCGGCGGGTTCGGGTAAAACCCGCGTAATTACCCGCCGCGTGGCTCATATGATAAGCACGGGAATTCCCGCGCAGAGTATTCTGGCGATTACCTTTACCAACAAGGCCGCCGAGGAGATGAAAAACCGCGTTCGCGATTTGGTCGGCGAGACGGGCGCGTGGGTATCGACATTCCATTCGATGTGTGCGCGGATTTTGCGCCGCGACGTACACCACCTTGGCATTTCCAACGATTTCACGATTTACGACGAAGACGATGCGCGGGCTGTTATCCGGCGCGCGATGGATGATTTGAATTTTGACAAGACGCGCATGAGACCAGCGCAGGTCAAGTCGTTGATAAGCCACGCAAAGAACGAAGGAATCACCCCGAGTGAATTCGCCAGCACTGCACGCGATCCATTTTACAAGGCTGTGGCGAAATTGTACGAGCGCTATGAGCAGGTCTTGCACGCAGGCTCGTGCCTGGATTTCGACGACTTGCTTATTTTTGTTGTGCGGCTGTTCAAGGAGCATTCCGATGTGCTAGAGCGCTACTCGCGTCGCTTCCAGCACGTCTGCGTCGACGAATTCCAAGACACAAACAACATCCAGTATACGCTCGCGCGGCAGCTGGCTTCGTATCACGGCAACCTTTGCGCAGTGGGCGATCCCGACCAGACGATCTATACGTGGCGTGGCGCAACTATTGATAATATCTTCGATTTTGAAAAAGATTTTCCAGATGCGGCCGTTATAAAGCTCGAAGAAAATTTCCGCTCGACCAAATCGATCCTGCGGGCGGCCAACGGTGTGATCAAACACAACATCCACCGAAAAGACAAAGATTTAATGACCAACAATGAGGATGGCGTCAAAGTCCGCAAAATCATCTCGACCGACGAGAAGGACGAGGCTGTGGCGATTGCTGGTGTGGTTGCAGATATGGCGAGTTCGGGCGGCATGAATTATTCGGATATTAGTATCCTGTATCGGACCAATGCGCAGTCCCGACCAATTGAGCAGGTCTTTATTGAGCGCGGTATTCCGTATGCGATTGTTGGCGCTGTGGAATTTTTCCGTCGTAAAGAAATCAAGGATGTTATTGCTTTTTTACGGTTGATTTTGAATCCGGGTGACGACGTGAGTTTTCTCCGAACATTAGCCCTGGCCACCAGAGGCATAGGCCCGGTGGCCGTGGCGCGGCTCGAAGATATGGCGCGGACGGAGGTTTGCACGCTGGCTGAGTTGGTTATGGCCCGTCGCTACGAGGGGGCATTTTCTGGTAATCAGAGCAAGGCTCTCGATGCTTATGCGGCTATTCTCAATGATCTGCGTGCTATGCCCAAAGATTCGGTCAAGGATATAGTCGAGGCGGTGCTGGCCAAGGTTGATTTCGCGGGCAAGATACGGCAGATCGGCGATCTGAAAACCGATGACCGGCTGGAGAACCTCGACGAACTTACTGCTGCGGCGCTCGAATATGACACTTCTGGCGAAGAGGGAAATTTGCAGGGATTCCTTGAGATGGTGGCGCTGGTTTCCGATACCGATAATATAGAGCGCGGTACGGATCGCGTGACGCTCATGACGCTGCACTCGGCCAAGGGGCTGGAATTTCCTGCGGTTGTTATCACGGGTCTGGAGGAGGGCGTTTTGCCGCACGTTTTTAGCACGGACGATCCCAAGGGTGTCGAGGAAGAACGACGGCTGTTTTTCGTGGGGATGACGCGTGCGATGCGGCGGCTGGTATTGACGATGGCGCTGCGACGAATACGGCAGGGCCGCTACGCCGATTCCGAACCGTCGCGCTTTTTGGCAGAGATCCCGCCGGAGGCGATGGAGGAGCCTGCGCCGTTTACGGTTTCAAGTACGCTGCGGCCCGGAGCACCGATTGTTACGCGCGGGTTTGAGCCGGGGATTAACAGGCCGATTAAGGCTAAGGATAGCGCGGAAGAATACGGTTTTCAGGTCGGAGATTACGTGCGGCACGAAGACTTTGGCACGGGCAAGGTACTCAAGATGTTTCGCTCGGGCAGCCAGGCGCGTGCGCGGATATTTTTTCCGCAATACGGCGAGCGGACTCTCGCGTTGCAGTATGCGAATTTACAGGTAGTTACGGAATAGTCGGAGGACACACGGTGATCGTACTGACGGTAAACGACAAACTCGGCGAGAGGCAGTACGTTTTGAAGGATCGCCATATTACGGTTGGCCGTGCTGCTGATAACTTGCTGGAGCTGACCGACCCCAAACTCTCGCGCCATCACTGCACAATCACGCGCGACGCCAATACGAACTGGATACTGCGCGATCAGGAAAGCCACAACGGCACTCACCTCAACGGCCGGCCTATCACCGAGACTCAAATCCGCACCGGCGACCGTATTACCATCGGCCTGACCACGATTCGTTTTGAAATGCGCGATGAGGGGCTGACGTGGGACAACGAACAGACGGCGCTGCTGAACATGGCCGATATCGAAAACGAACGCGAGAACCTGCGCAAATTGCTGGATGTCTCGTTACAGATAAACCGTGAACTTGATCTGCAAAAATTGCTCGACGTTATTATCGACGGCGCGATTGAAGTAACCAACGCCGAGCGCGGACTTGTGGTGCTGGATAAGGACGGCAGCATGGATATCGCTGTTGCGCGGAATTTCAAGAAAGAGCAACTTGATGAGGCCGAGCGAAGCATCAGTTTTAGCGTGCTGCGCGAAGTAAGCAAAAAGGGCATGACGATGGTAACCGACAACGCGGGGGTTGATCGGCGTTTCGACGGTTCGGTTAGTGTGCACGGGCTGAACCTGCGCTCGATTATCTGTTTGCCGCTGCGGGGCAAGGACGAAATTATCGGCGTGGTCTATCTCGATAATCGACAGGAGGCGGGTACGTGTTCTGAGACCGATGTAAAAC
>CAYSUZ010000176.1:0-4308 GCA_964434335.1 uncultured Planctomycetota bacterium
CGGGACCGTTCGCAGAGCACATCTTGATGTGGGTCGAGAATCTCAACCTGCTGACCAAAGGCTCAATCATGCGGGCCAAAATAGGCGGCCTCGCTCCGCCCATCATGGTCAAAAAGTGGTACAACACCAAGCCAATTCCACCAACGGCTTACGAAGGCAAAGTGGTTATCGTCGAGAGATTCTTCCCCATGTGTGGTCCCTGTCGTTCGGCTGCTCCTCATGTTGCGAAACTTTACAAAACATACGGCCCAAAGGGGCTTATGGTCGTGGGTTTGACCAAACTTGAGTATTCCGCCGCGCAAACCGATAAGCCCCACAGTATTGAAAGCATGATCAGGAACAACGGCGCGATTTATCCTATTGCTGCCGATGCACCATCTTTCGTTTTGTTTGACAAAGATGGCAATTTGATGAAAGGCCCAGACCGCAAGTATATTAAGGTTGAAAGGTCGACTACCAACTATCCGACTGGCAGTTATCCCCATGCCTTTGTGATTGATCGCAAGGGAATCGTGCGTTGGGTTGGCAATCCTAACGACAAGCGGATGGATGCGATGGTGATTAAGCTTCTAAACGAAAAATAGTAGGGCATAAACGATCAATCCAAACGCCCCCGAGACGTTTGACTCAGGGGCGTTTTCTTAAAGACAACTTTTCCGCATAGCGGATAATAACGAAACATTTTTTAGGAGTACCATTTAATGAGACACGGAATGAAAAGCATTTTATTGCTTATTATGATTGTCGGTTTTGTGGCCGTGATCGGCTACAGCGCTATCGCTCAGCCGGAACTGAAAAAATCCCCGAAGCGCGCCCCACTCCATCCGGTCAGAGTCCCAGGAAGTATCTGGACTTACGAAGCCGATACGAAAGATGTCATTACCGAGGAGACTCCCCTCGAAGAAGGCAAAACCAGCATTGCGAAATACAAACTCAATACTCACACTACCAGCAGAATCTATTTCAAAGACCAGGGAAAAGATAAATTGTGGAACATCCTCTTTGTGACCATGGATGACACAAAAGAACTCGTTTCTTACGATGAAAACGGCAAAGATGTAACTGCTGCAAAAAAAGCTTACACCGAGATGGTTGGCGGCCCCCGCGGTACGCTGGCAAAAACTGGTGTTGCGGGCATCATGACCACCCAGGCTTCCGACAATCTTACCGAAAAAGAATGGGACGAAGCCGTGCTTAGCCACCTGCGCTCTATTCCTCCCATTGGTATGCAAGGCGGCCTCACATGGAGCAACAAAGTTGTCGTCGAGGGCAAGGAAGTTGGCGAATACAAAATCCGTTGCAGCGTAATGTCCTTAGGTGGCCCTCCTAACTGGGTTACCAGCGCCACCCTTAAGGCAACCCACCCCACCACGGGCAGAATTGTAGATGTGTTTCGCTACAACTCTACGTGGGTGCGTGACAAGAACGTGCCTTCTTACGAAAACTATCAGTACTCTATATATGGCAAAAGAGGCGACACAAAATATACCATCGTGCGCAAGTCCGAGAGTAGGGCCGTCAACGAAGACACGACCACACCGTTGCCCGTGCGCCTGCTCAGTGGCGATGAACTCACCAAGATGAACGCCCAGTACACGGCCTGTGTCAAGGGTCTCAAGGCGCTCAAGGCCGTTACACCCATCAGCGTCGACGCGATCAACAAAGGGCTTACCGGCACAGACAAAAACCTCGCCACGGCTTGCAAGTCGTTCTTCGATTCCTATCTTCAGTGGCCTGATGGTCCTTTCGCTGAAGACATCCTGACGCTGGCTGACAACTACAACCTTGTTTCTCGCAGCGGCATACTGGCCGCCGATGTCGGCAAACACGCACCAGCCTTCAAAGCCCCGATGGAGCAGAAGTACTGGTACAATAGCAAACCTATCCACCATACTGATCTTCAAGGCAAAGTTGTTATCATTGAGATATTCGGCCCCGATTGCCCGCCGTGCCGCAGGAACATACCGCACTTGAATGCGCTAAACGACAAGTTCGGCAAAAAAGGCCTCATGATTATCGCCCTGACCAGCTATAATTACGCCGCAGTCAATAAAAAGAAGCCCTACACAATCGAAGATATGGTCAACGGTTTTACCGATAGCGATGGCACCAAGATCCAAGGCGCAAACTATCCCATCGTCGGCGATACCTATACGTTCAATATCTTTGACGAGGACGGCGATCCGATGTGGAGCGAAGCACGCAAAGCACAAGCTGCCTTGCCGCAGGCCGGACTCAACTTCCGACCCAAAGGAGGCATTCCGCACTCATTCATCATCGACAAAAAAGGCATGGTCGTATGGCGAGGACACCCGGCCGAAATCGGACACCCGAAGGGCAGAGTAACCGAAGAGAATATCGAACGCCTCCTTAAGGGCGAAGATATGCTAAAGATCGATCTTCCTAAAAAGAAGTAACACATTTTAGGACAACAGGTAACATCAACCGCCTCGGAAATTTATCCGGGGCGGTATTTTTTTGCCAACAAAATCGATAATATGTCGTATAATATAGCGGAGATTCAGCATCTGGCGATGAACGGCGAAAACTGATCATAGCCGGAGCAAAACAATGGCGCATACAGTATGTGCAAGACGCCGACGAACCAGCACGGAGTTGACTCCGCGCCGGGCTAGCGGGAAACGCTCTTTCAAAAATATCGCGGACGCTTTCGGCAATATGAAGAAACTCGACGACAAGGAACTTGTCAAACTTAGCCAGGCTGGTGACGATGTTGCTTACGAAGAGCTAGTCAACCGCTATCGCGAGCGACTCTACTGGATGGCCTACAATATGGTAGGCAATTCCGAAGAAGCTTGGGACGTTGCACAGGAAACCTTTGTGCGTGTCTACAAAGCGCTCGACCGGTACAATCCTAAGTATCGATTCTACACTTGGGCGTACCAGATAGGTCACAACATCTGCATCGACCATCTTCGCAGGCGTGGACTGGCAAAAATGGTTTCGATCGAGTCGCTGTCGACCGATTCGTACAAGATGGATTTCCCCTCCGAAGACCCACCGGTGGGCGACAATCTTGAACGACGCGAATTGCTCGAACGCATCCGCACCATCCTTGACAAATTGCCGGTTAAGTACAAAAAGGTTCTCGTTATGCGAGACCTCGAAGACATGCACTGCCGGGAAATTGCGCGGATAATGAAGTGCTCGTATCCGACCCTGCGGTGGCGTCTTTTCCAGGCCCGCAAGCTCTTCAAAGAAGCCTGGGAGCGGGAATTCAAGATGGACAACGACTTCAACGAAAAAATTAAACGACCCACGGGCAAAAGCCTGTAAGTAACAAACGACAGTGTAAGTGTAGAGGACAGCACCATGCGGTGCAGAAAAGCGCAAAAGAGGATTGCGCTCTTCGTAGGCGGGGATGCTACGTACTGCGAAAGCGAATCCGTAAAAGAACACCTGATCCGTTGCGACGTGTGCGCCACGGAGCATGATTCGTATGCCAAGAGCCAGCGAACTTTGCGTATGCTTCGTGATCGCAAAGCGCCCAGCTGGATATGGGAAGGCTTTAACCAGGGCGTATTCAGACGGATACGCGAAACAAAAAGCATCAACACCGCACCGCGCAAGCGGCGCGCACACTTCGCCTATACCGGAACGGCCCTGGCTGCGGCCGCAGTGATTATGCTCATGTTCCTTTTTGCATGGCCCTTCGTTCGCGTAGAGCAAGCCGCTCCTGCGTTTGATCTGCCGGGCATGACCCAGACCAACGGCGGGACGCCGCGCGGCTATGTTTTGCCAAGCGCGACAGGCGAGCAACAACAGCCCCTGCACGAGCGCGAATGGTTCAATCCCCTTGATTCGAGCCGCTCGCAGGAAATCTAACACGGAATTACCAGAAGTTTTGCGCCGAATTTTACGAAGAAATATCCGGAGCCTTGCGGCTCCGGATTTTTTATTGCAACACACCCGCTCGAAGGAGAAGCCGAAATGAGTTCCAATCGCAGCCTGTTCACCCACGCCGCCGTGTTCTTTGTCGGCATCTTCGTCGCGCTTGTCGCCGCCCGCATTACCTTGTCGCCCCCCCAGGCCCAGGCCTGGAAAGACGGCCCCGTGCCATATTCCACCATCAATCCCCGGCGCGCCGCCGCTCATCGGATATTGCCCAGTGTCGTTAGCATCGTCGCTGGCAACAACCACAGCGCGGTCGCTGGCAGCGGCTTCATCATCGACAGCCGAGGCCATATTATGACCAACAACCACGTCGTCGAAGACCGTTCAAATATCGTAGTTACCCTCGCCGACAAGCGCCGCTACAAAGCGACTATCGTCGGCGCCGACGCCAAG
>CAYSUZ010000177.1:0-4286 GCA_964434335.1 uncultured Planctomycetota bacterium
CAGCGTCTCAAGCATCAGTCTGCGGGCGCGGTCGTTGTGTGTGCGATCTTGTATAGCGGTTTTGAGATAGGGTATGGCGCCGTTGCCGCATTCGATTAGCGCGTCCTGGGCGTTTAACGCAGGATAACCGATCAGGCGGGGGCCGACTTCGAGAAAGGCGATCAGGCGCGGGCACTTAATCGCGGGTTCTTCGACTTCTCGCAATTCCTCAATTTTGCTGTTGTAGCCACCGGCGAAGATTGAGCAGCCGCCAAGCGCGGCCACGCAAAGGATGATGAATCCTGCCATCGCTGTCTTTATGATGTATTGCCTGCTGTTCATTTTCGGCTCCGGTTCAGAGGTTGATTTATCGCGCTATTTTTCAGGTTCTGAGATATTTTGCAAGGAAGTTTTTGCGAAATTCCGCAAAAACGCCGTTTGCGATCGATTCGCGGATTGCCGCTGTCAGGCGCGCATAGAAGCGAATATTGTGTTCGGTTATCAGTGAGAGGCCCAGCACTTCGCCAGCGATAAAGAGATGGCGGATGTACGAGCGGGTGAAGTTGCGACAGCAGTAGCAGTCGCACTCTGCGTCGATTGGCTCCTGTGAGAAACGATGGACAGCGTTCCGAATTTTTATGCGGCCAGATAGGGTGAACGCCTCGCCGTTGCGTGCGTTGCGTGTCGGCAAAACACAGTCAAACATGTCAACGCCGTGGCCGACGGCGCTAAGAATATCTTCGGGGTAGCCCACGCCCATCAGATAGCGCGGCTTGTCCCGCGGCATGAGTCCGGTCGAGAGGGCGATGATCTCCTCGGAGAGTTCTTTTGGCTCGCCAACGCTCATCCCGCCAAGCGCGAATCCGTCGAAATCCATCTGTGCCAGTTCGCGCGTGCATTCCTCGCGGAGGTCTTTGTGAACGCCGCCCTGCGTAATTGCAAATAATTTCTGGCCCTCGGCGCGTGGAGTTTTGATGCTGCGCTCCGCCCACCGCAAAGTTCTGCGCATCGCCTCCTCAACTTTTTCTCGCTCGCACGGATAGCCTACGCATTGGTCGAGAACCATTGCAATATCGGGGCCGAGGCGACGCTGGAGCTCGACTGCGCCCTCGGGGGAGAGCGTGATGAGCGAACCGTCGATGTGCGAGCGGAACGACGCGGCTTCTTCGGTAATCTTTGTCATCTGCGCTAGCGAGAAAACCTGGTAGCCGCCGCTGTCGGTGAGTATCGGTTTGTCCCAGCGCATGAATTTATGCAGGCCGCCCGCAGCCTCGACGACTTCCTCGCCGGGGCGGAGTTTGAGATGATAGGCGTTGCTGAGAATTATCTGGATGCCAGTGCGCCTGATCTGTTCCGGGCTGAGAGTCTTGACGGTGGCGAGTGTGCCGACGGGCATAAATGCGGGTGTGCGGACTTCGCCGTGTGCGGTGGTGAGTATGCCCGCGCGTGCGGTGGTCTGCAAATCTTCTGTGATTAAGCGAAAAGTCATTTTACCTGATTGTTATAGTTGGTTTTGATAATCGAACCGGGATAGTAGAAAGCGAGTATCGCGCGATATCTCTGGCCGTCGTCGGCCATCTTTTTTGCGCCGAACTGGCAGAGCCCGACAGCGTGCCCCCAGCCCGTGCCAGCGAATTCAATATAGTCGCCTGCTATGCGGGCCTCGAAGGACGTACTCATGATAATTTCTTTGTGCTTGTCATTTTTGCCTGCAGCCTTTTGCCATTGGCCGCCTTGCCAGTACTCTGTGCTGATGCTTTTGCCGAGGATGTTGGTGCGGAATTTATAGGCGTTGTCAATTTCGAAAACGCCCTTGTCGTGTTTGACGCTAACGCTGGCTGCGTGGCCGACACGGTCTTTGCCTGCGGTGTTGATGGCAATTATTTTGGTAATCGGCACGTTGGTGAACATGCTGATTCTGCGGGCGACTTCGGCGTTGCTGATGCGGTGTTTCCAGTGGAAAACGGGTGAATCGGCGCAGTAGGGACAGGCTATCCCGCCGCGTGTGTGGACGTTAGCCGGGGCCTGGAATACGCGTTCTGCATGTTCGGTTGCGCCGCCGCAGGTGGAGGCGAAATAAATTTTGAAGATTTTTTCGTTGAGTGTCAGTACCTGCCCGGCGGTGGCTTTGACGGCTTGTTTGATTCGTTCGCCGTACGGCCCTGAGGGTATGCCGCCGTAGACCTGATCTTTGGTGTCGGAGCGGACGTCGAAGCGGTCGCCAAGTTTGCGGGCATCCTGGCGCTGAAACAAAACGCGCGTGCGTGATGCGACGGCCTGGGCTTTGAGTGATTCGATGGGCCAGTTCGCCGCGACTTCGCGGCCAAGCACGCCGATGAGATAGTTTTCCAGACCGACAATATTAACTACGTCGACGGTCATGTCGATTTCGTTGCGGTAGATAATCAGTTCGCCGAAGTAGCGTTTTAGGTCGTGTTCGCTTTCGTAGACGGTAATGGGGTTGCTGGTCTGGGGAATAATGCGGAAGTCGTTGCCTTTGAAGAGCAGCGTGCCGATCTTGATCCCGTCAGAGGTCGCGTTTATTTCGGCGCCGTTGCGTATTACGTAGGAATCTTCGCTGAGGGATCGGCATTGCTTGTCGGCGCTGTATACTTTGAATGGCGCGTCGCAGAAAATACGCGTGTGGCGGCCATGTGGCACGATCATGACGCGGATTTTGACCTGGCCTTCGGGTATAGTTGGTTTGGCGTATTCGTCGGGAGTGCGGATGCCGCGACAGGAGTTGGTGCAGCCGGAAATCATCATGCAGGTAATAATTACGCAGATAAGCCTGATTGAGTTATTTCGTTTCATGTTGTCCCTCTCGATAAAACGTGTCAGCCCTTGTAGAGTTCCTTTATTGTGTTGGCGTATCTTTCATATTCGCTGAAGACGCATCCGCAGTATGATTGCAGATGTAGATTCATATGTTTGGCTTCGTCGTGTGCCTTCGCTGCATTGGCGCGGAAGTCGCGGTAGAAAAAATCTACGCCTGCGAATTCGGCTGCCTCTTGTCCGGCTCTGGCGATGGCTTTGTGCTGTTGGTGTTGGCTAACGAGCAGAGTCGTGGTAAAGGCATCGAAGCCGTTTTCCGCTGCGAAGCGGGCGGTCTCAAAAAGCCTTTGCCGGTAGCATAGCGGGCAGCGTGTCTGCGGTTCTTCGCGGAAGGCGGTCATCGCTATAAACGATTTCAGCCCGTAATCCTCGACCGCGTGAAGGCGGAATTTTAACCGATCGCGTAGAACCTTTACCGATTTCAAGCGCTTGCGGAATTCGATAAGTGGATGGATGTTGGGGTTGTAAAAGAACCCCTCAAGATGCTTGTCTTTTTCGTCAAGCATCTCTGCCACGCCCAAGAAACATTGCGCGCAACAGATATGACACAAAATCCGCATAGTTGCTCCTATTCTGAAGTGGTAATAATATCAGAGCGATGCCTGCCCGTCAAGTCGGATAACCCTGCTGGCGATTTGGCATTTTGTCCTTGCAATACAAGCGGTTACGCCTATAATAACCCGTTTTTACGTGATATATTATCAATCAGAAGGCGGGAGAACTATGAACTGGATGATTTTACTTGAGGCTGCAAGCGAAGGCACTGAGAGTCTCTTTCAGGAGTATGGCTTTTTCATTGTCTTGGGACTGATGGCCGTTGTTTTCTATTTTCTCATGATACGTCCTCAGAAGAAGCAGAAGCAGCAACACATACAGATGCTGGGCATGCTTCGCAAAAATGATAAAGTTGTTACAATTGGTGGGATTCACGGCACCGTTATCTCTGTCAAAGACGATCATGTCATAATTAAGATATCGGAAAACTCCGAAGTCAACATTCGCATTAATCGCAGCGCGATTGGCGGAGTCGTTTCCGGCGACGAAGATTCTGCAGAATAAATTGAGAGCTGGTCTGGTAACTTATTGAAATATATGCTGTCCAGCGGGCGGCAGTCGAATACAACAGGAGAACACAATGTACAATAGGGTTGCGTCGAAAATCGTCCTCATAGTATTAGTGATAGCGGCGTGTGTATATTTTGCGTATCCTCCAGAGGACAAGTTGGGTTTGGGGACTGACCTCGCAGGTGGAACCTTGCTGGAATTGTCGGTTTCTGATCCCGATGCCCGCGATAGCGTTATCGAAGCACTTCGCAAACGCCAGGATAACATTGGCATGAAGGGCATTGAGATTATCCCCGTTGGGACTCACAATATTCAGATCATTGCGCCCAGCAGTAACAGTGCCGACATCGAAGCTATCCTTAAGCAGAGTGTGCTTGAATTTTGTGCTGAAGCGCCTGAGGAGGCAA
>CAYSUZ010000178.1:0-4272 GCA_964434335.1 uncultured Planctomycetota bacterium
TAAACCATAAGAGACAAGGCATGCCAGGTCTGTACAGAAAAAAATGGAAAATAGACAGGGGGCTGGACAATAATCTTACGAGAAAAATATCGCTTAACTCCCCCGCCACAATTATTCAGATAAAAGGCTTCCTTGCGGGCGGGGTAAATGTAGCTATCGCCTTTATAATAGGCGCGCAATTCCCGAACGCAAAAACACTCGGCGCAAGTCTCGGAATTGGCGCAGTTTGTTACGGGATAAGCCTGATGCTTTTCATCATCGCACTTCGCCATCTTGGGGCGACGAGGACAAGTGCGTATTTCGCCATTGCTCCGTTTTTCGGCGTTGTCCTGTCGCTAATCGTCTTTGGCGAATCTTTCGGGATTGTGCAGGCTGGTGCAACAATACTAATGATCGCCGGAGCATGGCTTCTATGCCGCGAAAAACATGCCCACAAGCATATTCACCCAATAATCGAACACGACCACACACATCAACATGATGACAACCACCATAATCATGAGCACGAAAATAGCTCACAATATGCGCATCGCCATAGACACACTCATAAAGCCCTGACTCATTTCCACGAACATGCCCCTGACGAACACCATCGCCATAAGCATTAACTTATTGTCCGTCTTGAAATCGCACGGCGAATCTGTTAGGCTTTGCGCCCCCGGGCAGCGCCCGGAGGCAGGCAGGGCCTGGAGCCAATTACGGAGATGCACACACTACAAAACCCGCTTGTTGTTACGCCTACGGCGTAAAGGCACTTCGCTTGCGGGTTGCATAATACATCGGGCCTTTCTCTGCGCTCTTCGCGGGCAGGCAAGGCCTGCAACAAAGTACGGAAAGCCCGTTATGAAATGATTTGTAAACAACTGACACGACAGAATTGTTTTGGAGAACAGCAATGCTTAACGCAAGACCAACTATACCGACTCCCGTAAACGAACCGATATTCGGATACAAGCCGGGCAGCCCCGAGCGGGCCGAACTCAAGGCGAAGCTCGACGAGATGCTGAGCGCGGAAATTGAAATCCCGATCATCATCGGCGGCAAAGAGATCAAGACCGGGCGCATGGGCGAGTGCCGCGTGCCGCATGACCACAAACACCTGCTGGGCACGTATCACATCGCCGGAAAAGACGAAGTGAAAAAGGCGATCGATACCGCGCTGGCGGCCCGCGAGAATTGGGCGGCAATGGCGTGGGAAGACCGCGCAGCAATTTTCCTGAAGGCCGCGCATCGGTTGCGCACTTCGTGGCGCGCAACGATCAACGCCGCAACGATGCTGGCACAGAGCAAAAACGCATACCAGGCTGAGATCGACGCTGCATGCGAACTAATCGACTTCTGGAACTTCAACGCGAAATACGCCGAGGAGATTTACAGCCAGCAGCCGCTGAGCGCACCGGGCATCTGGAACTACGTCGAGCAGCGCGCACTGGAAGGTTTTGTCTTCGCAGTAACACCGTTCAACTTTACGTCGATCGCGGGCAATCTGCCGTGCGCTCCGGCGTTGATGGGCAACGTAGTCGTGTGGAAACCCGCCTCCACTGCGGTTTTCTCGGCCTACTACCTAATGAAACTGCTCGAAGAATGCGGCCTGCCCAAAGGCGTTATCAACATGGTTCCCGGGCCGGGCAGCGAGCTGGGCGACGTGATCCTTTCGCACAAAGACCTCGCCGGAGTCCACTTCACGGGCAGCACACAGGTATTCCGCCACATGTGGAAGACCATCGGCAACAACATCGACAAGTATCGCTCGTACCCGCGCATCGTCGGCGAGACCGGCGGCAAGGACTTTGTTTTCGCACACAAAACCGCCGACGCGGACGCGCTGGCGACGAATTTGGTGCTGGGCGCGTTCCAGTATCAGGGGCAGAAATGCTCGGCGGCATCGCGCGCCTATATCCCCGACAACCTCTGGCCGACAGTCAAAACAAAACTCGTCGAAGTGACGGCCAGTCTCAAGGTCGGCAACATCACGGACTTCACCAACTTCATGGGCGCGGTCATCGACAAGACGTCGTTCGACAAGATTAAGGGCTACATCGACTACGCGAAAAACGCCAAGGACGCCGAGATCATCGTCGGCGGCGAATGCGACGACTCGACGGGCTACTTCATCCGCCCAACGGTAATCGTAACGACGGATCCGCACTTCAAGACGATGGAGGAGGAAATCTTCGCGCCGGTGCTGACTGTATACGTTTATCCGGCGGAGAAGTTCGAGGAGACGATGACGCTGCTCGACGAGACATCGCCCTACGCACTGACAGGCGCGGTCTTCGCCAACGACAAAGAGGCGGCGACGCGGGCATTCGAGCGGCTGCGCAACTGCGCGGGCAACTTCTATCTAAACGACAAGCCTACGGGCGCGGTCGTCGGGCAGCAGCCCTTCGGCGGCGCACGCGCATCGGGCACCAACGACAAGGCGGGCGCGATTTTGAATTTGCTGCGCTGGGTCTCGCCGCGGACGATCAAGGAAAACTTCGCACCGCTAAAGGATCACCTTCTGCCGTTCATGGCCGAGGAGTAATCCGCAGAACAACACATACAACAAAAAGGCGCGACCACAAAGTCGCGCCTTTTTTTGTCCGTTCTGTTTGGGGGCCAGACGGACTGGAGAGGCGGGCAGTGCCCGCTCCCAATCGAGGAGTTGCCTTTTATTCAATATTCGCTCGCTGTCTTTCGCCCGTATATAGGTCGTGTTCGTGTCTTTTGCATTGTTTTCCCTTTTTTGATGCCGGAGCCGCGTTCAATCGGCGAGTGTCATGCGATGCTTGCTGTTCATTTCCTTTTACCGGAGCGGCCTCTGTGCTGAAAGATAAAGTCTTAAATTGTTTTAGCGTACGGCGCTGGCGTGTGTTTTGTCGAAGCGGGTGAGGTTGTAGGCCACGACGATCTTCCAGATTTTTTCGGCGTAGTGCGGATCGGTGGCGTATCTTCGGGCGACTTCGGTAATGTAGCGGCGCGGGTCGTGACGATACGGCAGCGCGTTTTTGTAGTAGTGGCTTTTGAGCAGGAGTTTTGTATGGTCGGCAAAGGACTCGGCATAGGAACGGTATGCCCGGAACTTCGCGTTGATGGTAACCTTCTTGCCGTTTTCTACTTCCCATGTGGGCATGTTGACCGAACCTGCCGATCCCCTGCCTTTGATTCCGAAGAGGTTTTTGGCGTCGTAGATCATGCGGCGGCGTATCGTGGTGTCGGTCTTTAGCCAGCCGGTCTCAAGAATGGCCTGGGCGATGGTGATTGATGCGGGAATCTGGGAATAGCTCTGCTCGTGTACGGCGTACTCGGCGAGCCATGCGATAATTTCCTCTCTCTGCTCCATACCGCGAAATCCTTTCTGCCCCACTGTGGACGGAATCTCCGTCTCGGGCGGAGGCTTGACGATGCTGACACATGAGCCGCATAGCATGACGAGGAGAGTCGCGCTAAGAATGAGGCCGCGCAGATTTTTGATAATAACCATGTGGGCAAGTTTAGATACTACAGCGGAGAAATCTGAATATTTCATTTCATGCCTTTTATTCGGAGCCAACTGCCGGAAGGTTGCGGATGGATTTTCGACTTGGGGATAAGCAGATTTGTTATAATTTACAAGTTATAAAGTATAATCATTATACGCCCATACAAGCACCTGTCAAGGTGTTTTGGGATTTTTTTGCAGAAATTTTTCCCGGCGCGACAAACCGATTCTTTCGCTGCTGGTTCGTGGCCTCAAAATACGGCGTACGAAGTTATTGCCAGCACGCCCCCCTTTTGCTTGACACTCTTCGGTGGGACAAATATAATCCGCGAACCGCTTAAGATGCGTAATATTTCAAAACATAGAAAGGATAAACTCATGTCTTTGCAGATCTACATTGATGGAAAATACTACGATAAGGAAGACGCAAAAATTTCCGTTTACGACCATGGCCTTCTTTATGGCGACGGAGTTTTCGAGGGCATCCGTTCTTACAACGGCAGAATTTTTAAGTGCAAGGAACACATCGACCGCCTCTACGACAGCGCCCGTGCGCTCACGATAAAAATACCCATCTCCAAGCAGGAGATGATCGATGCGATGTACGATGCGCTCAAGACCAACAACCTCACGAACGCTTATATTCGTCTGGTCGTAACGCGCGGTGTGGGCGATCTCGGGCTTGATCCGAATAAATGCCCCAAGGCGTGCGTAATAATTATAGCGGACAAGATTCAGCTTTATCCCGAGGAAATATACACCGAGGGGCTGGAGTTGGTAACGGCGGCGACGCCAAGAAACCATCAAGA
>CAYSUZ010000179.1:0-4261 GCA_964434335.1 uncultured Planctomycetota bacterium
TGGTCTTTGTGGGCGAAGGCCCGGGCGCGGATGAGGACAAGCAGGGTTTGCCGTTCGTCGGCAGAGCCGGAAAGCTGCTCGACAAAATTATCGCGGCGATGGGGCTGATGCGCGAGGAAATCTTTATCGCCAACGTAGTCAAACATCGCCCGCCCGGCAACCGGACTCCGACAAAAGACGAGATCGCGGCATGCCAGCCGTTTTTGTGGGCGCAACTCTCCGCAATCAGGCCAAAGGTAATTTGCACTCTGGGCGCACCCGCTTCGCAGACACTTTTGGAATCCGAGGAGACCATCGGCAAGCTTCGCGGCAAGTTTTACCCCCTGCCCGAAATTCCGGATATTATGGTAATGCCGACGTATCATCCGGCGTATCTGCTGCGCAATCCGGCGGAAAAAACTAAGGTATGGAGTGACGTGCAAAAGATCATGGAATTCCTCGGCAAGCCACTGCCGAAAAAATAGGGCAGAGAAACTACATACCGCTTGCAAGACTGGAAGCGATGGCGAGTTTTAGCAACAAAGAGCGCTTTGCAAAGATACCTCTCGGGAAAATGCCTGTTGACAGAAGGTTTTGTTTTGCTATATTTTGTCTCGGGAGAGGCCGCATACTCATACATAACTCATTTCCGCTCACGGGGTAGAATAATGGCTGTACAAACGGCGTGGGGAATCGATATAGGTGAAGCATCGATCAAGGCGATTAAACTCGCCAAGATCAGAGAGTTCGCCGAAATAATAGATGTCGACGTAATACCTCTGCAAAGTGGCAGCGCACAGGAAGGCGAAGAAAATATTGACAAGGAAGTTCATCTTGCAACCGCCCTTCAGGAATTCTCGCGCAGGCACGACCCAACAGGCTCCGCAATCGTAGCTTCACTGCCAGGCAAAATAACCCTAAGCAAACCAGCAACCCTGCCACCGGTCGAAGAAAGCAAACTCGCCGACCTGGTGCGCCTGGAAGTTCAGCAACAAATACCATTCCCCATCGACGAGATCGTGTGGGACTATTTCCGTTGCAACGACGAGATCGTACCCGGACAGGAAGTCGAGGTCAACCTCGTGGCGATACGCAAGGAAATCGTCGAGGAATATCTCGAACGCTTCGAGCAGGCGGCTATCCCCATCAGCGCGTTACAGTCAGCGCCAATCGCACTGTTCAATCTTGCCAAACACGAAACAACCCCGCAGGGCAATTCGGTCATCATTGACGTCGGCGCGGAAAATACTTATCTCATTATTATCGATAGAGATCGATTCTGGCTGCGTACGCTCAACATAGCCGGGCGCAACATTACGACAGCGCTCTCGGAGAAATTCGAGATTCCGTTCGACGAAGCCGAGATGCTCAAGATAAATTCCAGCACATCCAAACACTCCACAAAAATATTCAGCGTCGTAAAACCCGTTCTTCACGAATTGGTTGGCGAGATTCACCGCACGATCGGCTTCTATAAATCCATGTCCAAGGATGTCTCATTTGACCGCGTCGTATTTATGGGCAACACCACGAAGCTGGCAGGATTTGAGAAGTTTTTTGGCGAAAACCTCCCGTACAAGATTCATACAATGGAGGGGTTGGCCAACGTACGAGTATCGCGCGCGATAAATATCAAGGCCCTCAAGCACCACTTGCCGGGCCTCGGCGTCTCGATGGGGCTGGCGTTGCAGGGGCTGGGCATGAGCCGCTGCAAAGTTAATTTGGTGCCCGAAGAGATGCGAGCCGAAACATCGTCCTCGAATATGGGCATGATGATCGGTTCGATGTGTACGTTGTTGCTGACAATCGTGCTGGGATTTGTTTCGGCGGGCATGGCGCTAAGCGCGAGCAAAGAAAAAGCCGAATTGCTGGGCGACACAAACGTGCCTCCGGGAATCGAGCAGGTGATGAAGTGGCAGGAAGAGTTGGCAACCACTGAGTCGAAAATAAGATCCACCGAAAAAGAACTCAAAAAAATGCTGGCCGATCATTCTAATGCCAAGATAATGCCAAACTTGATTCTTTCCGAAATCAACAAGGCACTTGTCGACAAAGACAAATGCAAAATAAAGGAACTGGGAACACAGGACGGATATGATCGCTTTCAGGAGCTAAACGGCACAGATATTAAACTGCGCCATATTTTGGTCAACTACCAACCAGCCGAAGAAATAAAAACGACGGTTATCGTTAGAGGAAAGAAAAAAACGAAACCAAAAAAAATTCCGGCGTACTACCAGGTCTTTATCGTCGGTATCGTGGAATTCAAAAACAATAGCGATATAGAGACAGAGGAATACATCGCTGATAATTTTATCAAGAAACTAGCCAAAAGTTCGTTAACGTTTACAGAAATGGAATCTCCTTGCACAACTTCAGATTCGAGTAACTTCAGAACCAATAACTTCCTCGAAGCTGATTACAACTTTGCCAATTTAGAAAAACCCACCATCAACGAAAAAAGCGATGAAGGAAAATTCTACGCATTCCTCGTTGAATGGAAGGTTAATCCAAACCCGACGATTGAAACCACCAGCACGGAGGAACAGAAATGAAAGTCAAACCTCAAGCCATTCTGTTGCTCTCCATTCCCATCCTGCTCGTGCTCGCACCGCTAAGCACCTACCTGTTTAGATCGCTAAAGGCCGGTGAAATCGAACAAAATGTTGGCGAAAAAGGCATATATCAAGCAAACCAGACTTCGGCCATGGACTTGAGCGACAAATTCGAAAACAACAAGCCGCTAACTGGGGGCAAAGGCCTCGGGACATTACTTAGCACAAAAAAAGCCTACTACAAGGCATTGCAAGCCGATAAAAAGGAAATCCAGGAGAGCATTAACGAAACCGACAATCACTTCGAAGGCTACATCAAGATAGAGCCAAACGAACCATACACAACTGAAATCGGTAGGTTTTCCGCGCGCTACAATGATGCGACAAAGGAAGGCAGCGGATTAAGCAGTCTTAAGGCCTTCACAGAAAAAGGTATTGAGTACAAACTGTACTCAGGGGAATCGTTCATCGAGCTCGAAAAGCAGCAAGACCTCAATGATCCAGCAACTATAAAGGAAGCTCAAAAAAAACTTTGGATACAACAACGGTTGCTATATACCTTCCTTAAACCTTCCCGTCGAGACCCTGCAAGGCCCCTGGTTATCGCCCTGGAAAACAGTGGTGGCAAAAAAGCCATTTCGATAGATATTCCAGTGGTGAAAACAACAACAACCAGAAGAAAAGGGAAAAAAGCACCCCAGGCAAAATACAACGTAATTAACGTGTCCTTTACCGTAAAAATCGACAACCGCGACCTGGCACAACTAATCGACGAAATCCTTTCGTATACTCCGCACCAAGATGACAGCACCATACCTTTCGGTATTCGAGATGATAGAGGAAACTTCAAGCAATTCGCCAAAAACCTCGGCACTGGCGAAAAATGCAATCCGATTCTGGATATGGAAATCCACATGCCGCGTTACGAAATCAAGATAATCCCGAACGCGGAAATTACGCGCAAAAAGGAACCCATGCAGACCGATCAACCGATAGGCCATTTGCCCACAGATGAACGCGACAAGGAACTGAAAAGAACTACCGGCAAACTGAGCCGACCAGTCACAGTTTCATTCTGGATCGAGATATACGACTACAACACCAAATAAAGAATCGCAGAAAAAACAATCTCTATTTTATTCGAATTCCGCCCCGATTACCCTGTTTCGAGGGCGGTATGTTTGGCATACTCGACCACTGCGCGTGACGCTCTCTCTTTTAATTACCATTTAATATGCCACGAACAAGAAACGCGCAAAAATGCATCGCATAACCATATATTGCATAGTCGCGGCTTTGATCGCGCTCTGGAGTTCGGCAGCCTATGCCGAGCAAGATGTGAATTACGTGCGATTGCTGCGCGAGCAGGGGTTTTGGGACATCGCGCTGGACGAAATCGCGCGACTCGAAGCCATAAACACCACCACCCAGGACTCACGCGCCAGGCTGCTTATAGAAAAGGCCCGCGTTTACCGAGACATAGCAACATACTCGCTCAAGCCCAACAAGCAGGCCGATAACATCGAAAAATCCCGCGCCATCCTTGACCTCTTCCTCGGAAAATATCCCAACCGGCCCGAAAAGCTCGAGGTACAATTCGAACAACTCCTGCTAGACAAGATGCTCGGCAAGGCCTACGCCACCGCCGCATCTTACGAGGCCGGTAAACATGAACAACAGATCCTTGTCGGCAAAGCCATCAAGAGCTTCCAATCTGCGCACACCGG
>CAYSUZ010000180.1:0-4260 GCA_964434335.1 uncultured Planctomycetota bacterium
CGAGCAGTCTTCATTTCAGGTGTGATCAGGGCATGCGCCTCGGCCAGCGTCGAACCCGACAGCCCGCCGTCCTGCGTTACCGCCGTCGTCACCTGCATCGCGTACGAGTGACCACGCTCCAGCCCAAAAATGTAGCCCATCACAACTGCGTCATTGATGTAGTTCTTGGGCACGCCCCCGGCAACATAAATCGCGGCGGTCTTTTTGCTCTGCACCACAACCTGAGTCAGTTCGTAGTTGTCCTGAATCGAATCGATACAAATACCACGTCGCCCTTCCTGAATGCAGCGGTGACGATGCTCGGTCAGGCCGATACCGATGGAGGAGTCGTTGAGGGCGGGCACAAAAATCGGCACGCCGTGTTTGTGGCACTGATAAACAATCGAATCCTCGTCTGCAAGCTGCGAGCCGACGTAGTTCATATAGTAGCGGCTGGAATAGTTGCCCGGAACCATCTTGTCAGCGATGCGGCTGCACCACTTGTCCGTATTCCAAAACGCTTCTTCGTCAACGTAGGTGTCGTAAATCCGGTCGATCCGAAGTTCACGCAAAACCGGATCATCGGACTCCGGCGTGCCGCGGAAGTGCTTAAACCCGCGCGCCTGGTAGATGTCCTGGTACATGATCGCGCCGGTCGAGACCACCACATCAACGTAACCACCAACAATGAGATCACGAATCACGTTGCGCAATCCAGCAGCAATCAGCGGGCCAGCCAGCCCCAACAAGACCGTCGGACGCGCCTTGTCGGTGTAGATGCCGTCGAGAACCTCGGAGCATTGTCCGAGATTCCGCGCCTGTATCGACATGCCACTCATCGCGCCGATCACGTCCGCAGCCTTCATACCCTTGCGCACCGTGATCTGCTTGACCGGAGTTTTTAGTAATCTTTTCTTGTGTTTTTTCTGTGCGGCGTCAAGAGGCGTATAGGAAAAATCGTCTGCGCTTTTTGATTTTTTGGGCACAGACTTGCCGCAGGATTTTTTGTTTTTACTCAACTCTATCCTCTCTCTATATGTTAAAACTTCTCCGTGTGATTATAGCGCACAAAACCACGTTGTCAAACCCACAACCACGCAGATTTCGCAGCGCTCAATTCGCTACCGCGTACGCCAAAATCGCAGTCACAAAAAATACAAAACTCTTCACATCAACCCACGCGCAGAAGCCCCGGATACACCCCAACGCCTCCCGATAAAATCATCGCTACAAATTGGGCCCCGCTATATATTCCTGCCGCAAATACAACTAAAATGAGAGCGCAATGCCCCGCAGGGAAATTATCCCCCTCGACTTTGCGTTTCGTCCCAATTCGTTCCCATGAGCATTTCAGCACAACCACACACAAAACATGGTCTTATGGAAATATTAGATTTGCGTGGGATTTGGGCACGGGCACTGCAATACAAAGAGTGCATAAAAGATCGTTAATACGAGGCGAAAAAACTCGCCGACAAGTTGTTCAAAAGGGCTGTAAACCTCAACGGTGAAGCAAAGATAAGGTACGTTAGAAGGAAAGCGAAAACGATCTAAAATGCATGAGCCACTCTTCTCGATATCCCGGCCTGTGCGCAGAGGCCGGGATTTTTTTCACACAAAAACAACAAGGCCGCCCCAATTTTTCCGCTCAGAATTTGGCCGTTGCAAACCCTGACAGAACCAGCCTTTACACCAGCAAAAACAGGCCTCTCACGGCATAGGCTCTGCACTAATACAACAGCGATTTAGTTCAAACAAACTGAAAAACAAACGGATAAAAATGAACCTCGGTTTCACAATCAACGCGCCGATGACGTACGGCCTCTCGCCCGTACAACTCGCACCGCATCCACCCAACCTGCCGCCGAGCAGCGCGGGGGGACTACGCGTCAATCGACAGCCACGCACCAACCTGATGGCATTCGAGATTGAACGCGCCGCACAAGTCGCCAAGACCCAGCCGCATATTTACGAATCGACGATGATCCCACTGATCCACCCGATTGAGTTTGACGATGCGCTCTCGCAGCCACTGCCGCCCAGTCACGACGAACTGCTACGCGGCCTGTGCCCGCCGAGCGCGACGATGCTGGCTTACAAACTCGCGCCGCGAACTGGTGATATCCCTCTTCAAAAAAGCGAACTCCCAATCGCGGCCCCCGTGCCCATAACACAGCACATGAGCGAGCCATTTCTGACGGGAAATTTCAGCGCGGTCTACTAAGCGAAACTCAAGGATAATTTAGCATGCGCCGGTGGTATTGAGGACGATGAATTTTTGGGCGTATTCGCCGCGCGCGAAAAAGATGCGCGTGATAAGTTTCTTCGATTTGACTACCTGCACCGCGCAGCCCTTCTTGCCCACACCCTTATCCTGCCGGAAGTGCTCAGTGCAATACGGCGCGTAATACGGCTTGACGTGATAGGCCTCCGGCGCATAAGCCGCGCCGCACCGCGCGCATTCGTCGGGGAACTCAATCGCCACCGCGCTCGGCACGTCAAGCGTGATGCCTTTCTCCGACTGATCGACGAAAACGATATCGCTCTCCGCACAGGTAGGCGGCATAGTAGCACGCACGCCCGTCGAAAGGCTCAGGTTCTTGAGCAGCCGTCGCGTCACATATCGCGGAGCCGCGAGGCAAAAGAGATTGTCGTTAATCTGAACGCGGATTGCAGGCTCGGCGATGTCCTTACCAAAGACCGTCAGGCCCGCCAGGTATACCGGCGTGCACATCGACGGCAACACGACTCGCGCCGCAGTTACGTCGCCGAGTTTTATCTCGAAGTCCTGTCTCTGGTCAAAAAACATCACGCGTTTAGTCGTCAGCAACAGACCCGCATGCACATCGTCGGGATCGGCGGCGGACGAGACGAAATTGAGCAGTTTCTCATCGGGCGAGAGCGCGAGTTGGTCGCTGTACTTATCGAGAACCTTGATAACAATTGGGTCGGGGGGGAATTTCGGCGGGGCCTTTTTTATTTCAGCCTTGATTGCAGCGGTTTGTGAAACGGGCGGCGGACTGACCTTGCGCGTTATCGACTCCAGCACAAACCTCTCGCCGCAGCGCGCGCAATGCGCCCTGCGTCCGAGGCGTACTTCGTCGACGATATATATCGTCTCGCACTTCGGGCAGCGACACTCGACTTTCATATTCAAAAATCCTCAAAAAGATAAACTATTTTCCCCATTACGCCACGCATGGCGAGAACGGCGCGGCTACTCGGCGATCAGTCCCTTGCGTTGCAATAGCAGCCGCGCGGCGTGGTAGTTCGTCATGGATGCGTTAATCTCTACCTGCCATTTGGGATCGTCTTTGCGGCTGATAACGCAGGTCGCGTCTTTTTCAGCGACAACGATATCGGGCCAGTAAATCTATCGCAATTTATCTTCGTACAAATCGATGATGCCCTTATCGCTCAGTCTGATCTTGGTAACCTTTTTGCCGCGCTTTCTGATCTTCACTACAACCACAGCAATGATCACCACTGTGCCGATTGCGATTTCCCAAATCAAGCCGATATCGCCGGGCGTTTGGATAAGGTCGTATATCTTTTTCGCAACGATGGCGGAGAATAGTAGCAAAACACCTGTCGTGGCTATGCGAAAAGATATGCCCTTGTTGTCGACGACGTCCAACGATTCGCCGTTTTCGATCTTTTCAACGCCCCCCTTGGCTCGCTTCTTGTGTTCGCGCTCAATGAACTCCCGTAGGGCGTCTTCGGTCTCAGGCCGGAGCGGAATTTGTGTACCGGGCATCCACCCGTGGAATTCCAAATGCAGCCGCCCGTTGCTCTCGGAGAAATCGACTATCCGCTCCCAGACTATAAAGCGCCTGTGTAACAACAAACGTATTTCAATACCCGCATCGCCGACTCGCCAGGACAGGGGAATGTACGACGCTATCAGCAACAGAGCCCCATACCATGCCACCATAAGCACACAAAACATGGCGAAATCGTCAGCAAATCCACCGGCATGGAACAGAAAAATCATGCCGAAAGCACAAGCTAAAAATATGCCAATCCAATCTCTAATACGCACCAACCCGGCCCGGACAGTAACCGCCTCTTTGTATTCCGTCTCCCCCATGTCACCTTTCTCGTTACCAGCGCAGCGGTGCTTGCCAGGCTTCTTTTAGCGCGGCGATTTTTTCGTCGATGACTGTTACGTCTTGGTACGCGATCACTACTCGCTCGTCGGAGACGACCTCGCCGACCAGTGCTACCGGCATGCCTTTAAGCAACATCTCGAATTCCGCCGCATCATCAGGCGCAACTTCG
>CAYSUZ010000181.1:0-4252 GCA_964434335.1 uncultured Planctomycetota bacterium
TTTTAATTGAATGTGTTTCTAACTTTTCTCTTTTGCCGATGATTTTTTCGGGAATTCCAGGCCCTGTGTCGGAAACATCGACGTAGGCCCAGGAGCCTTGCGAGAGGGTCTTAACGAAGACGTCGCCGCCGTTTTCGAGCGCGTTAATGGCGTTGATAAGGATGTTGAGCATGGCTTGTTTTATTAGGTTGCGATCCATTTTGACTTTTGGTGGCGGCGAAGCGTAAGTGGTCATTAGTCGGATACGGTTGGCGGTCATTTCGGGTCGGACGAAGTCGGCGACTTCTTCGATAACGGTGTTGATGTCTTCGGATACCGTCTCGAAGGCGCTGGCGGAGCGCGCAAAATGCAGGAATTCGTCGAGGATATCGCGCAGACGCGCTGATTCGTTCATCAGCAGGGCGATCTTTTTTTTCAGACGGCGTTCGCGGGCGCCATCTTCATCTTGCCATTCTTCGTCGAGCAGTTGCAGATTCATGTAGATGATGTTTAGCGGATTTTTTATTTCATGAATGAGTTTGCCAGCGATCAAGGCGATGTCGTTGCTTTGTGCTGGCATTGTTTGTTCGTTTGGTTCCATGGAATGATTATGCCGCTTCTGGGGGGAGTTTTCAATAAAAAGTCCGCCCCGGTTTGACGCCGAGGCGGACAGTTGTGTTATGCGAAATAGGGCTGATTTTTTATTTGAGTTCTTTGCTCAACATTTCTATTTGTTCTTCAACGTGTTTCTTTTCCGGGAAACGCGTAGACTCGTCGGCTTTTTTGTACTGTTCCAGTGCTTCCTTCTTTTTGCCTTCGAGCACGAGCAAATCACCCAGATGCGAGAACAGTGTCGGTAGATTTTGTTTCGCTTCGTCTTGTTCGATAAGCTTGATTGCTTCGTTTATGTTTTTCTTGGCCTGTTTGATATTGTCGGCCTTGGCTGTGCCTGTGCTGACCGTGGCTAGTTTGTATTGCACGCGGCCCAGTGTGTCCAGGATAGAGCCTTTCGTGGATTCGAGTTGTTTTAGCGCGTTATTGTTGGGAGCCGTTGGTATGCGAGCTTCAATCAGGCTAACTGCTTCTTTTGCGTTGTCTACGGCTTTTGCCAGAGCCTTTTTGTCGGTGAGATTCTCGGCGGCCAACCATGCTGACTGGTTGAGAAACTCCATCTTTTTATTGCCGATGTAGTCGCTGTCGAGATTGGCGCAGACGATAAGCTGTGTGATGGCATTGTCGTAATCTTCCTCTTGTACATAGAAGCTTGCGAGTTCTTCATTGTAGCGAGGGTCGAGTTTGATCAATATGTCAAAACAATCAATGACGGCTTGTTTAGATGCGGGAGTCTTGCTCTCTTTGTGTTCTTCCATCATTGCGGTCATTGTCTGGAGCTGGGCCGCGATGAATTTGGGTTCGATCTTGAGGCATTCTTCGAAGACCTTGATTGCTTGTTTGCGAGGTTCTGCGCTTCGCATTTGAAGCAGCGACATGCCTTTGAGGTAGATGGCGATGAAGTTTTTGGGATTGGCCTTGATTTCAAGATCGAATTCTTTACCCGCCATGGGGAAGTAACCGCGTCTTGCGTAGAACATGCCCGCTGCGAGATGAAAGTACTTATCGTTGTTTTCGCTTGAGAGTTCACCGAGTGCTTTTCTAAGATCAGTCAATTCAAAAGCACGCGTTTTTGCGCTCTGGGAATTGGCCTCGCGGGGTTTGGCTGGGAAGATTGTTTTGCACCGTAGCAGGTTGCTGCGAGCCGCGCCAATTTTGCCGTTGGCCAAGTAAGCGCATGCTTTGTAAAAGCGTATCCAGTCTTGCAAACCTATTGCTGTCGTATAGGCTTGGCGGTCAGCTGTGGCCATTGCCATTTCTTGGAGGCAGTCGGCGATGTCGTCAGCCAAATCAAACGCTGCGATGGCGTCATTTATTTTGCCAGTTTTGAACGCGATCATGCCTTTGCCTGCTATTGCTTGCAGATGGAAGGTGTCGAGTCTGTCGTTTGCGATTTCCGCGTCGAAGTGCTTGACAGCCTGTTCCATATTGCCCAGCAGGAATGCTCCGAAGCCCTGTGTATAGTCCAACCCGCTGCTGTCCTTGTCGATCTCCTTCATTATGGAGTTCATTTTGAGTTCGAGTGCGGTGTCGCTTTGCCTGCTGGCCAGGTAGCGCAGAAGGCTGTATGCGTTGATATTGGTTTTGCGCATTTGCTCAAGTTTTTCTTTGTCGCCTTTGCTTTCCTGTTGGATAGCCGCGCGCAGAGTCTTGAGTTTTGCGATGGCCAGATCGTTTTTGTTCTGGTTTAAGTAAGAGCGGCCCAAGATGAAGAGAAGGCCGATAGTGCTTGTGTCGGTTTCCTCAGTTTTTTCGATAAAGGTTTCGTAGGCTTTGTTAGCAGTTTCCTGGTCTTTGAGGCGATCGAGTACCGTGATGTAATAGCGGAAAATCACCTTGTCGATGGGGAACTTCTTGAGACCTTCTTCACAGAGCTTCTTGGCTGTATCGTCATTGCCGCGACCTTGGTAAAGGTTGATAAGCGCCCGCCAGGATTCGGGGCGGTCAGGGAAGTCGGTTTTGATTTTGGTGTATATGTTGATGAGTTGTTCACGGAATTTGCGTTTGTTTGGCATTTCCTCGGCAAATTTTAGCCGCGCCGAAATCATCTGGGCCTGGGTAAGGCGACTGATAGGTATTTTTTTGTCGAACGCAGGCGCGATTTTTTCTTGGATGATATTGGCCTGGGCCTGTGCTTTTTCAATATCTTCTTCTTGTGCCATATAGATTCGCATTAGCGCTTGGTAGGCGGGCAGGCATTTTGGGTGTTTTGCCAGCAGAGTCTTCCAAGCTTTTTCCGCTATATCGTTCCAGCCTTCCTGGTGCAGGATCGTGGCGCGCATGAAGAGCCGGTAGTCTTGGGCTGCGGTTATGCTCATCGCCTGGATGTATTCTGCGGCGGTGAACATGCTGTTTTCTTCATTTGCGAATACGTTGTTAAAATGCTTGATTGCCTGTTCTTTGTTGCCAGAGGCTAACGAGGTGTATGCCGAGAATATTTCCAGATTAGATGGCGCGTCTTTGCCTTCGTCTGTGACTCTTTTGATTGCCTCGGTGTATTTTGCGTAGGCGAGTTTGCTGTCGCCTGAAAGGAAGGCGGCATGTCCTTGCCCGAGCAGCGAGCCGTTGGTTTCCTTGCCTTCATCGTCGATCATGGTCTTAAATGCTTTGTTTGCCTTGGCGAGGTCAGGCTTGGGTTGGAGCATGTAGACCATCCCGTAAACATGCTGGGCATTTGTATTGTCTTTGTCGCGCGCTACAATTTTGTCGCAGTATTCGAGGGCCTTCTTAAAATTACCTGCCTTGTTCTCAATTTCAGCCAGCATTAGCAGTGACTGCGTATGAAGCGGATCAATGTTGTAAGCGTTTGTGTAGGCTGCCAGAGCCAGTTGTTTGTCTGTTGTGGCGGGTTTTACTTCGTCATCCCTGTTGTCGCGGAGATAATAGGCGCGTCCTATGATGTTGTATGCGGATGATATGATGTCTTTGGGTGCGTTGGGATTTTTTGCCCAGCCCACCACCATTGCCTGAAGGTTTTTGATAACATCGTCTGGACTGTCAGACATCAGAGCAAGGTAGCTACCCAATAGAGTTGCCCTTGCGTCCCATTTACCCTTTTGGCGCATTATACTCAATATTTGACTGGCTTCCCTATTACGATTTTGTGTCAAGTAGAATACAACGAGGTCTAGATAGGCTTGATTGAAGTTGCCTTTTTCCCAGCCGACGGCCTCCTTAAGATATCGGACGTATTTGTTTTTCTCGCCCTTGCGGCCGTACGCCTGTGCCAGCAACCAGTGGTAAATACCCTTGCGGTCGATGTTGGTTTTGGCTTTGAGCAGCTTGTTAATTGCCTCGATTGCTTTATCAGGCTGTTTGTCTTCGAGGTACTGTCCGATTGTGACCAGTGCGGGCAGGTTGCCGTTGAGTTTAGCTATGCTTTTATCGTGCTTGGTCTTGTTGTAGCGGGGCTGCCAGATTGCTGTGATTTCTGCATGGAGCGCGATTGCGTCGAGATTTTCAGGTGCGAGCGTTAGCGCTTGTTGGGCATACAATAGTGCCTTATCAAAGCTGCCCTGCTCCATTTCAAGTTTCGCGTAGCCCATCATCCTGTTGACAAGCTCTTCCCGATTGTCCTGCTGTGCAAAACCCGGCACAACCATCGACGCGATAAAAACCAACACTGCGAGTGTTGCAGTAAAGCGCATCCTGTGTGATGAAA
>CAYSUZ010000182.1:0-4250 GCA_964434335.1 uncultured Planctomycetota bacterium
GAAGTCCTTACCGAGCGCAAGGACTAAGAGAAGGCCATGGGATAAGCGTTTGGGCGCCTGCGCTTAAGGCGTCATGTTAGTTCGACGTTTTTTCGGAATTGAACACGATGAAATTGATAGTGGGTTTGGGCAATCCGGGCAAAGAATACGCAGGAACCCGCCACAACGTCGGACGGATGATTGCAGAGATGCTTGCCGAGAGGCAGGGAGCGGCGTTAAGCCGAAAGAAGTTTAACTCCCAGCTCGGCGAGATTAGAATAGATGGCAACAAGGTTTTGCTGCTGGCGCCTGACACTTATATGAACCTGTCGGGGCGAGCAGTAATGGCAGCGATCGCGTTTTTCGGAATCGACCCGCAGGAAACCTTGGTCGTATGCGACGACATGGATCTACCGTTGGGCAAGTTACGATTGCGGCCCGAAGGCGGAGCCAGCGGGCACAAGGGCTTGAGTTCGATCCAGAACGCGCTGGGTGCGCAGGACTACCACCGACTGCGAGTCGGAATAGGCAGGCCGAGGCCCGAAAAAGAAGCCGCCAACTACGTGCTCGACAAGTTTAGCAAGACCGAAGAAGACGAAATTTACAGGACTCTGGCCAGAGCAGCCGACGCAGCGGAGATGTGGGCGCGAGACGGCATAATAAAGGCCATGAACGAATATAACCCGGACACAGGCAACAGTAAGGATCCCGGAGGTTCCAATTGAAAAAATACGAAGGCATGTTTATTGTGGACACGGAAGTCGCCTCTAAGAAGTGGGAAGAGGTAGACACGCTTATCCGTAATGTAGTAAAAAAACACGAAGGCGAAACGCTTGATCTCGCAGTTTGGGAAGAACGCAAACTCGCCTACCCCATCCGCAAGCGTCGCAAAGGCACATACCTTTTGGGACACTTCCAGGTGCCGCCGGAGAATCTCAACAACATCCGGGACGAATTTAAAATTACAGAAACAATCCTTCGCCAGATATTTGTCATCGACGACGGCAAACGCGCAGTCCTCGAGCACGATGAAGAAGATGAAGGCAACAACCGCAAGAGACGCCCCGCAAGAAGAGAAGAAGGCGGAGCACCCAAAGACGCGAAACCTGAGGCAAGCACTGAAGAAGCGAAGACCGAAGGCGTAGCCGAAGAAACAAAGACTGAAGTAGTCGCCGAAGAAGCGAAGACCGAAGGCGTAGCCGAAGAAGCAAAGACTGAAGTAGTCGCCGAAGATGCGAAGACCGAAGTCGTAGCCGAAGATGCTCCTGTCGAGAAAAAAGACGGCGAAGAGACTCCCGTCGCTGAATAATTTTGCTGTAACACGGGAAACGAGAGAATCATGGCAAACTTGAACAAAGTATTCCTGATCGGCAACCTGACGCGCGATCCGCAACTGCGCTACACGCCATCAGGCGCGGCAGTGGCTGATCTGGGATTGGCCGTCAACCGCAAATTCAAGGGTCAGGACGGCACGTGGAAAGATGAGACCTGCTTTGTAGACCTGACGGTCTGGGGCAAGACCGCCGAGAACGCAGCGGAATACCTCGCCAAAGGTCGCAGCGTATTCGTCGAAGGACGGCTCAAGCTCGACCAGTGGGACGACAAAAACACCGGCCAGAAACGCAGCAAACTTTCGGTCGTAGCCGACCGGTTGCAATTCCTCGGCTCGCGCGGCGAAGGCAGCGGCTCGCAACAAGGAGCGCCCCGCCAACAACAACAGCAACAACAGCCACAGCAACAACAACAACCCGATTACGACGGCGGAAACATGCCGCCAGTAGATGAAGATATACCATTTTAACGATAAGAGTGCGGCGCCCGACGGCGCATGTGTCAATTATTTTACGGAGAAGGCCAAGTGCGAAAGAAAAAGCGCAGACGTTACTCACGCTATCAGGACAAAGTCCGCTGCAGATTCTGCAGGGCGAAAATCGAAGAGATCGATTATAAAGATTTACCCACGCTCAAAAAGATGGTTACGGGACAAGGCAAGCTCTACTCCCGCAAGCGATCGGGCAACTGCTCGCAGCACCAGAGATCAGCCAAAGCCGCTGTCAAGCTAGCGCGTCACATCGGCCTGATCCCCTACATCAGTTAGTGCCATCTCGCAATCAGCATCTGTCCCCTTTTTGTGGACAGGGAATGGCTATTAAACAAAAACGGCGCAAAAACGCCATTATACGAAAATACTGTAAACCGGAGCAGTGTGATGAAAATACTCCTGACTAAATCAATTGAAAATCTCGGCAAGTGCGGCGAAGTCAAAACGGTCGCCGACGGCTATGCTCGCAATTATCTGCTTCCAAAGAAATACGCAGTAGCGCCGACAGCGCAGAACATCAAAGAAATCGAATCGGAAGCCCAGCGCCAAGCCGAGATCGAGGCCAAACGCCTCAACGACATGAAGGTAATCGCCGAGAAGGTTTCAAAGATTTCGTGCACATTCACCGTCAAGGCCGACGAATACGGCCACCTGTACGGCTCGGTTAACGAGAACATGATTGCCGAAGAAATCAGCAAGGAAGGCTACGAGATCGAGCCTAAGGCCGTGCGCATCGACGGCGCGATCAAGGAACTCGGCGCCTACGACGTGGCAATTCATCTGCACTCCGAACTCGACACCAAGGTTCGCGTCTGGGTCGTCGAAGAAGCCAAAGAAGGCGGAGAAGAAGGCGAAGAGAAAGCCGCAAAGACCGACGATGTCGAGACTTACGAAGACTAACGCAACGCACGATGACACAAAAAAGCCCTGCGAATTTCGCGGGGCTTTTTTTTTGTCTTTATAAATCTTGATTTTGTAATTCACAGACAAAATACCCGGCAATCCTAAACGAGCTCGCTGCTCATCTCGCTTGACGCAACCATTGCAAAGGCATACAATAACAGTATATACAACATGTGGATCAGATTTGTTGCTAGACAAATAAAGGGAGAAACAAGATATGAATTTCGTAGCAATCGATGTTGAAACAGCAAATCACAATATGGCATCCATCTGCCAAATCGGCCTCGTAGAGTACAGGAATGGGGTTCTATCAAGTGAATTAAAAACCTATGTTGACCCAGAGGACTATTTTGACAACATAAATATATCTATACACGGAATCAACGAGTTTGCTGTTAAGGATGCCCCAACATTTCTGGAATTGGCCGATACGCTTCGTTCATATCTCGAAGGTGCAATAGTTGTCTCCCACATGCCTTTTGATCGAACAGCAATACAACGGGCAACACAACGATATGGTGTAATTATGCCAGAATGCACTTGGCTTGATTCGGCGAAGGTAGCACGCCGGACATGGAAAGAGTGCGCACAGAAGGGTTATGGGCTGGCCAACTTGTGCATGATGCTTGGATATGAATTCAAGCATCACGATGCCTTAGAAGACGCAAAGGCAGCAGCGCATGTCCTTCTTGCCGCAATCAAGGAAAGCGAACTTGATCTAGATGGCTGGCTCAGGAAAGTGCGACAACCAATTAATCCTACGTCCTCAGCCTCAAGCATTTCGGCTCCAGACATAAAACTTGAAGGGAATCCGGAGGGCACTCTTTATGGCGAGATTCTTGTTTTTACCGGTAGCCTTGAAATACCACGCCGACAAGCAGCCGATATGGCAGACGCCATTGGTTGCCGTGTTACAAATGCGCCTACAAAAGAAACAACAATGCTTGTGGTGGGCGATCAAGATATCAAGAAACTTGCGGGCCACACAAAAAGTAGTAAGCATAGAAGAGCAGAGGATCTTATTGCACAAGGCATTCCAATACGAATTCTCAGAGAAAGTGATTTCGAGGAATTGGTGAAGTCTTTGAATGAAAGCGACTAAAAGCAGTTCATAAATGCGATTCTACTTCAAGCAGGTCGTGTTATAAAAACTAACAACAGGAAGAAATCGGACGGCCGCAAAGTTATCCGTTTTTTTATCGGGGCGAGAGATTGCTGCGCCCTTCGGACGCAGGCTCCTTCAGTGTGGAAAGAGGGATCCATCGCCAAAAAGACGTGCTCGGCCCGCAGGTGGTTAATGACGACAAAAGGCTGTTTCTCAAGGAATCAAGGGCAACCTCTTTGTGTGGCTAGGGACACATCCCTTTGCTTCACAAAGGAGGATGTGTCCCGTCGCAGGCATCTCCCGCCAGAGTACGCCTATGGCGGAAGGAGGTCGCTGACATAATCCAGGCTCCCAAAATAAAAAAAGACACACCTGATGGTGTGCCTTTTTTTATCGGGGCGACTGGATTTGAACCAGCGGCCTCTTGACCCCCAGTCAAGC
>CAYSUZ010000183.1:0-4229 GCA_964434335.1 uncultured Planctomycetota bacterium
GGTGGCGGGGGCGAGTCTTTTGCCCGACGTGAGCGGGACCGGCGGCGCGGGTCGCACGCGCACGAAAGTAAAAGGCGCGGACGCGGTTTACGTAAACGAGTTTTCGCTGGGGTTGCAGGCGAGTTACGAGCTGGACCTGTGGGGTCGGGTGCGGTCGAGCGTGCGTTCGGCGGGGCTGAAGATGATGGCAACGCGTGAGGACCTTGATGCGGCGGCGATGTCGCTGAGCGCCGAGGTCGTGCTGACGTGGCTGCGGATTCGTGAGGCGCGTACCGAGATCGAGATACTCGATCGGCAGATTGCAACGAACACAAATACGCTCGATGTTTTGAACAAGCGTTTCCGTCGCGGGCAAATCGACGCGACCGACGTGTTGCGTCAGGAGAAACTGCTTGAGGTGACGCGAGCTTCCAAAATAAGTGTGGAGTTGCAATTAAAAGTATTGCGGCACAGGCTGGCGATTCTTTTGGGGCGGCATCCAAAGAGCGCGCTGCCCGAGGGCACGGCGGGGTTGCCGACGATGCCAGCGATGCCCAAGACGGGGCTGGCGGCAGAGCTGGTTCGGCGCAGGCCCGATATCCGCGCGGCGCATTTGCGGCTGCATGCGGTCAACAGCGATGTGTCGGCGGCGATTGCCGACAGGTTCCCAAAAATTACGCTTTCGCTGGGGCTGGGTACGAGTTCCGACGAATTAAGCGACCTGTTTGATAACTGGATTGCGACGATGGCGGCGAATTTGCTTGCGCCGATTCTCGACGGCGGGCGGCGCTCGGCAGAGGTCGACCGGCAGAGGGCGCTGGCTTCGGAGAAATTGAATCTATACGGCAAGGCGGTGTTGGTCTCGCTGGGCGAGGTTGAGGATGCGCTTGCGCAGGAGGCCGATCAGCGGAGGCTGGTGAAAAATCTGGAGCGGCAGATGGCTTTGTCGGACAAGACGGCCAAGCGGGTTACGGATCGCTACCTGAAAGGCGACGCGGATTTTTTGAGCGTCCTGGACGCGCAGCGCAGCAATCAAACCGTTGAGATAAGTCTGGCAAGGGCCAGGCAGCAGTTGCTCGAATACCGAATTGACTTGTACCGCGCTCTCGGCGGCGGCTGGGAGATGGGACGACCGGTGAAACCGGCAAAAACGGAGAACGCGAAATGACACAGAACGAAGATATGCCCGCAATGGAAAACGAATCTCAGGAGGCGGCACCGCAGGGCGATAAGAAGAAGGGCCTGATTATCACTATCGTGCTGGCGGTGCTGATTGCGGCGGCAGGCGGGGGAGTGCTGTATGGGCTGATGGCGACCAAGCCAGAGGCCAAAAAGAAGAAGCCCGACATTGGCATTGAGACGGTGCGTGTGGTTGCGCTGGCGCGGCAGACGTATCCGGTCGAGGTCTCGGCGATGGGCACGATAGAGCCGTCGCGCAAAATCGCGCTGGGCGCGCAGGTTTCGGGCAAGATCGTCTGGGTCTCGGAGAAGTTTGTGCCGGGCGGGCGGTTTGCGGCGGGCGAGGAGATTATAAAGATCGAGCGCGATGATTATGACCTTGTCGTCCGGCAGCGCGCGGCGGATTTGGAGAGCGCCGAGCATGCGCTGCGCGAGGAGAAGGGCAAGGGCGAGCTTGCGAAGATCGAGTACGCATTGCTGGAGACCAAGGAAAAACTGACGCCGGAGGAAGAGGCGCTGGTCTTTCGGACGTCGCATTTGGCCAAGGCCGTGGCGGCGGTGGATGCGGCGCGGGCTGTGCTGGAAAAGGCCGAATTGGATGCGGAGCGCACGGTGGTGCGTGCCCCGTTCGCCGCGGTGATTCTGGATCGCAATGTGGAACTCGGTGCGCTGGTTTCGGCGCAGACGCAGCTGGCGACTCTTGCGGGCACGAAAAAATATTGGATAGAGGTCTCGATACCGCAGGAGCAAATCAAGTGGTTGACAATTCCAAAAATCGCGGGCGATGTTGGTTCGAGCGTGATAATCGAAGTGCGGCAGGGCGGCGATGATTCTTTCGTGCGTTCGGGCAAGGTTGTTGGGCTGTTGGCGGCTCTTGAGCCGGAGGGCCGGATGGCGCGGCTGCTGGTCGAGATAGCGGATCCGTTGTTGCTCAAACCCGTAGTCGACGACGCGGAAGCCGAAGAGCAGGATGCGGGCGATTCCGACAAGAAGGGCATGCAGCCGTTGTTGCTTGTCTCGTATGTGAACGTGCGCATGGTGGGGCAAGAACTTAAGGATGTTTTCGTGATTCCGCGTACGGCGCTGCACGACGGCGTGCATGTTTGGATCATGGGCGCGGACGATAAGCTGGTCGTGCGCAGAGTCAAATCGGTCTGGAAGGGCCGCGACGTTGTTGTGGTGCAAGACAATCTCAAAGACGGCGAGCGTTTGGTGGTGAGCAACATTTCCACGCCGATACCGGGAATGCGGCTGCGGCTTGAGGCAACTAAGAGTGAGACGGATGACTGAAGAAATAAAAAATGAAGACAAGCAGCGCGGGCCGATAGCGTGGATGTCGCGCAACAGGGTCGCGGCCAACATCATCATGGTCGTGTTGATCGTTGGCGGGCTGATGTGGAGCATGCAGATCAAGCAGGAGGTATTCCCTGACTTCGATCTGGACATGGTTACGGTGAGCGTGGTGTATCCCGGGGCTTCGCCCGACGAGATCGTGAAGGGCGTGATCCTGCCGATTGAGGAGCAGCTCAGCGGCATTGACGGCATGGACGATATCAAGGCTACGGCGAACGAAGGCTACGGCGTTGTCACCATCGAGATGCAGTTGGACTATGACAAGCAGAAGTTTTTACAGGACATCAAGAACGAAGTCGACCGGATAACGACTTTTCCTGACGATGCCGAGGAGCCGTCGGTAAGTCTGGCATCGCAAGCGCGCGCAGTGTTGATGGTTGTTGTACACGGGAATGCGGGCGAAGGCGAGAGCGGCGAGCGGTCGTTGAGGACGATGGCGGAGAAGGTGCGCGAGCGTTTGCTGGAGTCGCCCAAGATAACCAAGGTCGAGCTTAGCGGCGTCAAACCTCACGAGGTTATCGTCGAGGTGCCGCAGGCGAATCTGCGCGAATACGGTCTGACGCTGAGCGATATCGCAAACACGATTCGCCTGAATTCGATAGAGATACCCGGTGGCGGTATCGACACCAAAGGCGGCGAGGTGTTGTTGCGCGTTAAGCAACGTCGCTACTGGGCCGAAGAGTTTGAAGATATTGAGATAGTCAATCCTCCTGGCAGCGAGCCGCGGACGTTGATCGGCATTGCTCCCGACGGTGTCAAGGACGGGTTTGAGGACGACGATTTTTCGGCGCAATACAACGGCAAGCCTGCGATTTTGATAAACGTGATGCGGGTTGGCGATCAGACGCCGGTCGAAGTTTCGGCGGCGGCGCGCGAGATCATCGACGAGATGAACAAGCAGTTTCCGGCGGGGATTCAGGCGTCGGTGCTTAACGATTTTTCCGAACTCTATGCGCAGCGCATGAGCATGTTGCTACGCAATGCATACGTGGGGCTGGGGCTGGTGTTTATCCTGCTGGCGATATTCCTCGAGGCGCGGCTGGCGTTTTGGATCGCGATGGGAATTCCTATTTCGTTTTTAGGTTCGTTCCTGTTTTTGCCTGCGATGGATACTTCGATAAATATGCTTTCAATGTTCGCATTCATCGTTGCGCTGGGTATCGTTGTCGACGATGCGATTGTGGTGGGCGAGAACATCTATCGTTGGAAGCAGAAGGGAATGAGCTTCCAGAAGGCGGCTATTCGCGGTGCGCGGGAGGTCGCCGTGCCGGTAACCTTTAGCATCCTGACCAACATTGCGGCGTTTTTGCCGATGATGTTCATCCCCGGTGCGATGGGCAAGATATGGGCAGTGATTCCGACGGTGGTGGTAACGGTGTTTTTGATCTCGCTGTTTGAGTGCCTGTTCATCCTGCCGGCGCACCTGGGGCATTACAAGGAAAAGAAGCGGCGCGGCATAAGTGCGTGGCTGCATCACCGGCAACAGAACTTCAGCGCAGCGTTCGTGAGATTCGTCAAGAATCGTTATCAGCCGTTTTTGGCGATAGTGGCGAAGCATCGTTATATTACGATTTCAATTGCGGCGACGATACTGATGATAACGATAGGCTGGGTGGCGAGCGGTCGGATGGGTATGACGGCGATGCCGAAGGTGGAGTCGGATATTTCGGTGGTTACGATCACGTTGCCGTATGGCTCGCCGGTGGAATCGACCGAAG
>CAYSUZ010000184.1:0-4222 GCA_964434335.1 uncultured Planctomycetota bacterium
GTGGAATTATTACCTTCACAATTAAAACCATACACCAAAGACGGCCGCCCGGGCCGCAAGAATTATCTGTACCTGACGATCGTAATGGCTGTTACGGATTTCAAGATCAAGTACGACAACTCCGTGTTGGGTTATTTCTGGAGCTTGCTAAAGCCGCTGATGATGTTCGGAACGCTGTATTTGGTGTTCTCGGTTTTCATGCGATGGCCCAAAACTGTGCCGTACTACCAACTTTATCTCTTGCTTGGTATCATCCTGTGGAACTTTCTCTCCGAAGTTACGCTTACTAGTATGCTGTGGCTCGAACACAAAGCGATGATTCTCAAGAAGATTTACTTCCCGCGATGGATATTGGTTATCTCTTCGTCACTGACTTCTTTGCTGACGCTGATGCTGAATATCTGTGTGTTTTTCGTGTTTTTCCTGATATCGGACGCGCCCTTTACGCTGAATCTGCCGCTGATACTGTTGTACATTACCGAACTCTATGTGCTTGTGGTCGGGCTGGCATTGTTGCTGAGCGCGCTGTATCCGAGGTTCCGCGATATCCACCACATGTGGGAGGTCTTTGTGCAACTGGGTTTCTGGGCCACACCGATCATCTATCCGATTGCTATTGTTGATGAAAAGTATCATGCTTGGATTTTCTGCAACCCCATGGCGCGCATTATCCAAGGCTGCCGCGAGGCAGTAATTGGTCCCACGGGCGATTTTATGAGCCTGGGCAACCATGCCATCATCGTGGGTTTTGCACTGGTAGTGTTTGCCGTGGGACTGACGTTGTTTAACAAAATGTCGCGCACTTTCGCCGAGGACTTATGATCGTTTTTGAAGACGTCAACAAGGTGTTCCGCCTGCCTCACGAAAAGAAGTCTACGCTGAGACAGCGGTTTGTCAGCATCTTCAAAAAAAACACCTACGAAGAATTTTACGCGCTTCGCAATATCAATCTCACGGTCAACAAAGGCGAATTTGTGGGCATCATCGGTCGCAACGGCTCAGGCAAGTCTACGCTGCTCAAACTAATCGCGCGAGTCCTCGAACCCAACACCGGACGCATCTTGGTCAATGCCGCAGTCGCGCCGTTTTTAGAGCTGGGCGTAGGTTTTCAGGGCGAACTAACTGTTCGCAACAATGTTTTTCTTTATGGCGCACTGTTGGGCATGGGCCGGAAAGAAATTCGAGATAAGTACGAATGGATAATTAAATTTGCTGGATTGCGACAATTCGTTGACGCGAAACTAAAAAACCTTTCCTCGGGTATGCAGGTTAGGCTGGGTTTTTCGATCACCGTCAGCATTGACAGTCCCATTTTGTTGGTTGACGAAGTGCTGGCTGTGGGCGATATCGACTTTCAACAGAAGTGCCTTGATGCCTTTGCGGAGTTCAAGAAACAATCGCGTACGATTCTTTTCGTTAGCCACGATCTCAAAAGCGTCGGCGAGATTTCCGACAGGGTGGTACTTTTGGAGAAGGGCTCAATAACGGATCAAGGTGCTCCCGAGGAAGTCTTGGCGCGATACCGCAGTACAAAAAATCCTAATGGATTGCGAACCTTATAGACGCGTGGTTAGGATTCCACTTCGGTCAGGTCTGGTATCTGGTCCGTAACGGGGAAGGGCCTATGGCCACAAAACTGCTCGTTTTGCAGCGAAAGATTAGGGTTGTAGAAGGGGTCGTTTTTTATAAGCTCCGCGTAATCCTTCACAAAGCGTTGCGGGTAGTTTGTTTCCGCTCCGCTCGATATAAATCGAGTTTTTGTTTCGTAGTGAATAGCCCTTACCATGGGGTTGTAAATGCAGCGGTATCCCTTTTGCCGCAGGCGCAGGCAGAGATCAACGTCGTTATATGATGTGGGATAGCGTTCTGCGTTGAAACCGCCAATCTCCAAAAAACTCGATCGACGAACAAGAATGAGCGCTGCCGTGAGACATGAAAATTCCTGAAGAGATGGTATTCTGCTAAGGTAGCCGGGTAAATTATTGTAGAGAAACTTGTTTGCATGACCAACGCCGCCGTGCAATCCTAAAATCATGCCGCCATGTTGTATTGTGTGGTCGGGGAATGATAGCTGGCCCCCCACTACCGCAATGGATTCACTTAGCTCCATCGTGCCGACCAATTGCTCCACCCACTTCTCCGACGTAATTTCGATGTCATTGTTTAGAAAAAGCACGAATTCGGAATCAACCAAATTCACGGCGATGTTGTTCATCTCGGAATGATTAAACGGTTTGTCATAGCGCAAAATCCGTAATCGGTTTGCGGCTTCTTCTGCGGACAGATACGCCAGTGTTTGGGGATCGTCGGAGGCATTGTCTATTACTATGATTTCGAAATTGCTGTATTGCGTGTGTGCGCATATGGAGTCGAGACAAGTACGCAGCATTGTCAGGGCGTTTTTGGTGGGAATAATAATGCTGATCTTAGGCGACTTCGAGGGCGCAAATTCAATTTGATATACCGTAGGGCAATGCTCATGTGAGCGTACGGAGCCTTTTATATTGCGTCTTCGCAGGGCATCGGCGACAGCCTTGCGTCCGGCAATGGGGGCCTTTGGTTTGGCGGCTATGCCAGCGGCTGCCGACGTTGCGATTGCGCGCCAGTGATACAAAATCCGGGGGATGTGTACTACCCTGTCCGTTGGAACGATATCCGAAATTCGCAGGGCTAGGTCGTGATCCTGTGAGCCATCGAAGCCCGATCTAATGTGTCCGGCCTTTGCAAGGACTTCGGCGGAATATATGCTAAAATGGCACGTATACATGCATGCCAGTAGGAATTCCGGAGAAAAATCCGGTTTGAAGTGCGGGTTGTAGCATTGCCCGCTTTCCGAGATTATGTCTTCGTCAGAATACAACCATAGTGTATCCGGCCGTTCATTTAAAGCCCAGACCATCCATGTAAGCGCATCCGGCGTCAATTCATCATCATGATCGAGGAAGCCAATAAATTGCCCTTGTGTTTGCCGCAGTCCTTTGTTTGTTGCTTTTGCTATACCGCTGTTTTTTTCCAGGAAAAACGCTCGAATACGTTTATCGCGATTCTGCCAGTCTTCCATTAATGCCTTTATATCGTCTTGTTGGGACGCATCATCAACCAGTATCAACTCCCAGTTGTCGTAATGCTGATTGATGACCGAATCGATACACTTGCCAAGCCATTTGCGGTCAACTTTGTACACGGGCACAACAATGGATATCAGGGGCTTGGATATGCATTTTCCTAGGAGATATCGGCTTTGCGAAGGTGAAAGCTGATATGCATTAGGGGCATAGGGCAAACTAAGGCTGCAAAATTTATTTTTGACATGGTACCAACAGGCGCGTAAGCCACAGTGTCTGTATAACGTCCAGGCTTTTTGGACCTTGTTGGCTGTCGAGCCCATTAACAGCCAGCGTAACGTGCGCATACATATTAAAATAGAGCCAAAATTTTTTTTCATTTGGTGCCAGACTTACATTAGGTTGTGTTGATGCTGCCGCGCTTTTTGGTGAGCAGCTCGGCAGCTATGTGGGAGTTTTTGAAGGAGAGCTCCTCGACATCCTTTATTTTATCGCTTACGCGTGTGCGGAATTTGTCTCTATGCTTCCATACGCCCTGCGCTCTCCGAACGATTTCCACATTGTCCCATGACTCTCGGCTCCATAAATCCCTTCAGGTGTTTTGCACGAGTACCGACTCGCTCCGGTTGCACGCAAAATAGATTATTTGATAGATATTGATTACGACTATTTCATACTATCAAAGCGCTGACAACCTGTCAATTCTGATGCCCTTGACGCGGAATGGTATATGGTGCTGCTGGACATCGGTAAGGCCCCAATATGGCGGCGTAATAAATACTTTTTTGCTGACCGGGTTGCATTATGCTGATATGATATACTATTGTATGGCATACGTAGACGTCCAGTTGGAAATCGGCCGAAGTGGTAGAATTGGCGCAATCCGAAATAAGACACCGATGCGCACGCGTTGCTAATATAGAAACCCATGAACACAAAACCCATGAAAATATACTTCGATATTTCGCAGACATATCGCAATGATTTACAGACCGGCATTCAGAGGGTTGTCCAACGCGCGCTCTCGGAAATGCTCGCGTTGTGTGTGCTGCGGGATCAGGATGTGTTGTCCGTTGTCAGCGTATCAGAGAGGTTTTGCCAGGCCAACCTCCAGCAGCGCAAGGCAAGCCGCGGTCATAGACTTGCAGGTCTTTTGA
>CAYSUZ010000185.1:0-4214 GCA_964434335.1 uncultured Planctomycetota bacterium
CAAAACCGCCGCGGCATTGCTGCTCCCGCCGCCCAAACCACCGCCCGCAGGAATAACCTTCTCCTACCCTATCCGCACACCTCGATCTACACCGCATTCTGCACGCAGCGCCTCCACAGCCCGCCACACCAAATTGCTTCCGTCCAGCGGAATACCCGGTGTATCGCACTCCACAACAATCCCGCCGCCATCTTCATCGGACAGTGTAATCGTATCGGCGAGGCTCACCTCGTGCATTATGGTCTCAATCTCGTGGAAACCATCGGCGCGACGACCCAGCACGTCAAGATAGAGATTGACCTTGGCATAGGATTTCAGGACAAGCGAGGTAGGTGTGGACTGGCTAGCGTTCATGAAACTGTTCCAATAATATTGGAGTACGCAAAAACAAAAGCGTTGACGAGCAGAACTCCCGCCAAACCCTCAAGCGATTTGCTCCGTATTTGTAAGCGGGCAGTGCCCGCCCGAATGTGCTTGCGATAAATCAAATTATTTTGGTGATTTTGTTCTTGTCGTCGACCAAAATCGTTTTGATTTTCCACTCGCGGGCCTTTTCGTCAGGAATAAGGCAAAAAGACATTACCAGCACGATATCGCCGATATCGATAAAAATCGCTGTTCCACCCTTGATGCAAATCGTGCCGCTGCCGCGTTTGCCGGGAATCGCGTATGTCTCCATGCGCTTGCCGTTTTTCATGTTGACCAGCAGCACCTTCTCGCCCGGAAGGATATCCGCTGCATCCAGAAGATCCAGGTCTATCTCAATGCTGCCGATATAGTCAACTTGCGATCCAGTCGTCGTTGCGCGATGGATTTTGGATTTTAGCATTTCTCTTAACATAATGTTTCAGTCCCGTCCGAATTAAGACACATGTTATCAATCAAGCGTACGCCGGGATAGCGCACCGCCAGAGCCAAAAGTATACGATCCTCCACACGCTCAGGCCTGAGCAGTGTCCGGGGATCAACCGCCTCAACATAATCTATTTCTGCTCCGCCGAGCGCCTGCTTCATCGTCTCCACCAACCGCTCGGAATTTTTCTCGCCCGCCACCAACGCCTCGCGACCAGCGTTCAAGGCCCTGTACAGGCACACAGCGTCCTGCCTGTCCTGCGGCGCAAGATACGCGTTGCGCGAACTCATCGCCAGCCCGTCAGACTCGCGGATTATCGGCATAGCGCGCACATCCACAGTCATATTCAGATCGCCGACCATACGCTTAATCATCACGATCTGCTGGGCATCCTTCTGGCCGAAATACGCAATGTTGGGCCTGAATATGTTAAACAATTTCAGCACCACGGTCAATACACCACGAAAATGTTTCGGCCTGTTTGCGCCGCAAAGCCTGCCCGCCAGCTCCTGCTGTTCGACAAACGTCGCATAGCCCGCCGGGTACATCTCGTCGGGTTTGGCCGCGAACAAAAGCGACGCGCCCTCCTTCTCCAGCATCGCCGCGTCCGCTTCGAGGTCGCGCGGGTAGCGTTCGAAATCTTCGCCCGGCGCAAACTGCGCGGGATTCACAAACACACTAGCCGCCACGACATCACAGTTCAGCCGCGCCTCTCGCACTAAGCTCAGGTGCCCCTCGTGCAGCGCGCCCATCGTCGGCACCAGCCCCACAATCTTGCGCGGATGCCGCAACGCATTCAGCTCCTGAATCGCCTGAGGTATATTTTCAACTATCAGCATTTTTGCTCAGTTTCGCCAGCATCTCTGCGGCGGTAAGTTTGAGTTTCGGGTGCATCGCGTCCGGCGCGATCTCGGCCAGCGGTCGCAACACAAAATCCCGCTCGTGCATCCGTGCATGCGGAATCGTCAAGCCGTCATGCTCGACAATTTCGTTGCCGTACAACAAAATATCCATGTCGATAAGTCGCGGGCCACATTGACGCACCGCCTCGCGCCCCATCGCCGTCTCGATTTCCTTGAGCGCGACAAGCAGTTCTTCCGGCGACAACGCCGTCTCTGCCTCAATCGCAGCATTAATAAAATCCGGCTGGCTCGCATCAATCTTTCCGTCAACACCCACCGGTTGCGTAACAAATTCCGCCGAGCACGCGATCACACGCGCCACGCCTCCGGCCTCCAGCCGCGTCAGCGCTTCTTTAATATTGGCCGACTTCTCGCCAAGATTGCTCCCCAGCCCGATGTATACTCGCGTCATCGTCATCAGTCTTCGTCGGATTCGATGCGCGGATAATCAGCCCCCGCTCGCTCGGGATGTCGTCTGTTGGAGATATGTTTCCACGTCGCCAGCGGCATGCCCAGCATCATGTAGAACAAAAATCCGCCCGCCAGCGCGTAAATCTGAACGCCAGTAATGATGACCACCAAAACCGCCATTGCAAAGGCGATGATGTACATCAGCGAGTGCTTGCTAAGCAGCACCTTATTGACAAAATGCGGAAACGGCAGGCGACTCACCATCAGCCCCGCCAAAATAGGCATAGCGATGACCATAAGATAGAGCAGCGTCTCACGAATCGTCTCCTCTTGGGCGTATAGCATAACAAGCGCCGCGATCATCCCCGCTGCGGCTGGTATCGGCAGGCCTTCGAAATCGTCGGTGCGCTCCGTCGTCAAAGAGTGCTCATCGTTATAACGCGCCAGGCGCAAAATCGCGCAAACACAGTACAGCCCCGTAATAATCCATATCAGCCGCAGCCACAACGACGGCCCCACGCCTGCAATCTGTGGATGAGCCGTGTGCTGCGCCAGCATTATTACCATCAGTGCAGGAGCCACTCCGAACGATATGATATCGGCCAGCGAATCCAGATGTCCGCCAAAACTAGATGTGCCGCCGACTAAACGCGCAACCAGCCCATCGAGCGCGTCGCAAATCATCGCCACGAAGATCATCAGTCCCGCAAACCACATCCTGCTCATAAGGGCGGGGTCGGTAATATCGCCGCGACACTCAAACGCGCCGTTGAGAACAGAGGCTATCGCCGTAAAACCACACGCCGCATTACCCAGCGTGAGCATGGCCGGAAGCATTACTATTTTTTTCAAGTGAACCTTCCTAAAATCGTGCGGCCCGCATTTACGTGCTGGCCAATTTTTACATCTGGCTCGAAATTAAGGCGCGCCGGAAAAAAGACATCCGTGCGCGAACCAAATTTTATCATACCCAAAATATCGCCGCGCTTGAAACTATCGCCGACTTCGCAGTCGCAAACGATACGCCGCGCGATCGCCCCCGAAATCTGGCGAACGATAAACGGCTCACCGCTTTCGTCGCGCAAGCACACATCGTTGCGCTCGTTGCGTTTGGCCGACTCCGACTTCATCGCGTTGAGATACTCGCCCTTTGTGTATTCGATCTTCTCGACTCTGCCCGCAACCGGCGCTCGATTAAGATGCACGTCGAAAACCGTGAGAAAAATCCCGACGCGTCGTGCTGGCTCGCCGATAAATTCCTCATCGCCGCAAGTCTCGATATGAGTAATAAAACCGTCGGCGGGCGAAATAAGCAAACCTTCGCCCTCGGGCGGCACACGGCGGGGACTGCGAAAGAAAAACAGCACAAACGCCCAGAGTCCCACCGGTATCGCTAGCAGCAACAGCCACCAGCCACAAAGAAAAATCGCAGCAACACCGCTAAGCGCGCCAGCGATCACAGTTGCCAGCAATATTTGAGGCAATCCGTATTTGGTCAAGGTAATCGGCATTTTCCCCTGCAATCAAAAAACAAAATGAAATCTCGGCACAATCCACCCAATCACGGAGCGAATAATACATTTTATAACCGTTAGCCCATTCGTAAAGATAAATTCCGGGGTTTTATTCTCACGGGAAATGCGTATAATCCCGCAATGCAGAATTTTGACGTAATAGTAGTCGGTGCCGGACACGCCGGATGCGAGGCCGCGCTTGCCGCAGCACGGATGGGTTGCCGTTGCGCACTGGTTACGATAAGCGCCGCAACCATAGCACGCCTGTCGTGCAATCCCTCTATCGGCGGGCTTGCCAAGGGCCAACTCGCTCGAGAAGTCGACGCGCTGGGCGGCTGGATGGGCCGCGCCGCCGACGCGACGCATATCCAGTTCCGAATACTCAACACCGGCAAAGGCCCGGCGGTACGCGCGCCGCGTGCCCAAAATGACCGCGAACTATATCATATATATATGAAGGGCGTCGTCGAAAACCAGCCCGGCCTGACACTCGTCGAGGGGATGGTCGAGGCCATCCACGCAAAGAACGGCGTA
>CAYSUZ010000186.1:0-4148 GCA_964434335.1 uncultured Planctomycetota bacterium
CCCGCGAATTTCGGCTTCGTCGCGCACCCCACCCAGCGATTTGCGCACAAAGTTGCGATCCATCGCCCGCGCGATCGAACGCGCCAGCGAGGTCTTGCCGACTCCCGGAGGGCCGACCAGACACAATATCGGGCCTTTCATTTTATTGGACAGCCGGCGAACAGCGAGGTATTCGAGAATACGCTCTTTGGGTTTTTCCAGCCCGTAATGATCGGCGTCGAGAACCTCCTGCGCGTGCTGCAAATCAAGATTGTCGGCAGTAGTCTTGTCCCACGGCAAGCTAACCATCCAATCTATATAGTTGCGGTGAACGGCGGCCTGGGGGTTCATCGGCTGGGTACGCATCAGGCGATTGTATTCCTGCAGCGCTTCTTTTTCGGCTTCGGGAGGCATACCCGCTTCGAGAATTTTGCGGCGCAGCTCTTCTATCTCAGCGCGTTCGGGGTCATCCCCGCCAAGCTCCTCTTCGATAGCGCGCAGCTGTTCTTTGAGATAGTAGTCCTTCTGCGATTTGTGCAGGCGTCCACGAATCTGCGTGTCGATGTTGCGTTGAAGCTGCAGGATACTGAGTTCCTCGTCAAGCCGCGTAAGCAGTGTCTTGGCGCGCTCCAGCGGGTCTAAAATTTCGAGCACTTCCTGCCGGTGAGATATTTTGATAGTCAGATGCGCAGCGACGATATCGGTAGTCTGGGCTAGGTTGGTGGAATCGCCTAGCATCGTGGAGACTTTTTCGGAAACGAGCGGGTTGATCTCAAGATATTTCTGGAAGCGTTCCTCAAGCAATCGCTCGACCGCCACGGATTCGCGCGAAGATCGTTCGCTCTCCTTGACTCGCCGTACCAGCGCCGCGAGATGATCGCGCCGCTCGATAAAACGCTGTATCTGCACGCGGCAGACGGCCTGGACGAAAACCTTGAGCGTGCCGTCGGGGGCGCGCAGGCTTTGGATCACACGACCAATAGTGCCAATGCCGTATAGGTCTTCGCTGGATGGATTTTCGTCGGCGGTGCTTTTCTGCGCAACCAGAACTATCTCGGTACCGAACTGTGTTGCCTGCTGTACCGCTGCGATCGACCGTTCTCGGCCAACAAACAACGGCGCGACGATATTTGGAAAGACCACCATATCGCGCAGCGGGATCACGGGCAATTCGGTCCCAAGTTTTTTCAACGATTCCAGACGATAACCCTGGGTCGTACGTGTTTTGTTGGTTGCCAAGTCTCGCTCCCCTCCAAAATAATGGTATATGATGGATGCCCTGCTCAATGCATTATAGCAGGCCAAACGGATTTTGTGTAAGAGTTGTGCATCTGCGCGGAAAAAGGAAGTTGCTATATGTGCCGGCGAAACAGGTCGATATCGCCCGAGCTGGCGTCGTAAAAACCAACGCCCATCTCGTAATCCCGGCCTCGTGCGGCGGGATCGGAGTTTCGCGCCACCCAAACCACCCGGCCCTTTAGGGCGAGCTGGCCGCTGCGCGGAAGACCCACCACCAGCGTAAAACTATCTCCCTTTTCAAAACGCCGCGCTGACTGAACGCGCACACCGCCGGAACTCACGTCGAGCGCGACGCAATTCCGGTCTTCAAAAGACGTCAATCGCAATGCGACGGGTGCCTCGCAACGACGAGACTCTCGCCTATCCTGAACTTGCGACTTCGCTTCGTTAAACATCAATTTGGACTCAAAATTACTCATGTCATTCATCCGCCTTTCGGAACATTACTGCCGTTCTGGAAATCATCGACGAGTGAAATGACTTTCTTTAACTGGAACGCACTGGACGCTCAGAATAACTCGATCTTGCCATCCTTGCCGCCGCGACCATCTTCAAGCAATTCGCGCTCGGTCTGTATAATCATTATCAGGCCCGCAGCCAAAATATTGAGTGCAAAACGCGGGAAACACTGCGGAATATCGGCAGGCGGCAGGGTTTGGGCTTGTTCGCAGACCCCCACAATCTTGCTAAATGATTACTTTTCCTTTTTGAAAAACGCACTCATAATTATACCCAATTCCTTGATTTTCAGTAAACGGCTTGCCAGCAAATAAGTCGGCAGCGCCACCACAATCGGCACAAAAACCTTTAGCACGCCCGCCAGAGTTCCGTCCATTCCCCTCGCCGCAGTCTCGCTCTCAACCATCCAGAGGGCCGCATAGCAAACCACGCCCATTATTATCGAAATCGCCGCGACTTTGGCAATGCAAATCAGCAGAGACCTGCTCAGCAGGCGCTCGCCGCGATGATGCAAAATCCAAATGAGCACCGCAAGATTAGCCGCCTGCGATACGGTCGTCGCCAGCGCAAGCCCCGCTGCATCCATCACCCCCACCAGTGCCAAGTTCAGGCCCAGGTTAAGCCCTACCATTATGCCCGCAACAATAACCGGAGTTTTGCTGTCTTTGAGCGCATAGAAATACCGCGTAATAATTTGCAGGCTGCAAAACACCCAGACCCCCGCCGCGTAAAAAATCAGCGCATAGGCGGTACGCGCCACGGCAGCCTGATCGAACGAGCCGTGCGCGAAAAACAGACTTATCACCGGACGACACAACACCATCAGCCCCACCGACGCAGGCAGGGCCATGAAAAGCGTCAGCCGCAAAGCGCCCGAAATCGCGGCGGTGATTTTCGTTTTCTGGCCTGCCGCCGAAAACCGCGCCAGAATCGGGAAAACCGCCGTCCCCATCGCAATGCCTATAACGGCCAGCGGAAATTGCATCAGACGATTGCTATAATAAAAAACCGAGTTCGCGCCAACCTCACCCATCAACCGCGCAATCAGGTTGTCCAACAAAACGTTGATCTGCATAGGTGCCAGACCGATTAGCATGGGCACAATCAGCACAAATACCCGTTTGAGACCGGGATGACGAAAATCGAAGCACGGCCTGAGACGTACGCCTTTTTTCCACAACGGCGGCAACTGCACCAGCAACTGCGCCACACCGCCCAACAGCAGCATTACCGCCAAAACTATGACCTGGTGGCTTTTGGGCGAGTCGAAGGGAATCACAAAAAACACCGCAGCCAACCAGAATATATTGAGAATTACCGGCGCGAAAGCAGGAGCGGAAAAGTGATTCAGCGAATTGAGCATCCCCATCAAAAACGCCACAAAACAAATCAGCGCAACGTAGGGAAACAGGATTCGTATGAGGATGAATTGCAACGAAAGCGAAGTGTCGGAGAGCAACATCTCAACCGGAATAGAAACGAGTTCGCCCACGACGACCAGCGAAAAAAGCGACACCGCCAGCAGCGTAGCCACGACACTGGCCAGTTTCCAGGCCTCGTGTTTGGGCTTGTTGACAATGTAGTCCGAAAACACCGGCACAAAGGCCGAGCTGAGCGCGCCCTCGCCCAGCAGATGCCGGAAAAGATTGGGCAGCATCCACGCAAATACAAAAGCATCCCACTCTGGCCCCGCCCCAAACAAAGAGGCACCACGGACATCGCGCAGCAAGCCCAGCACGCGGCTGAGCAGCGTAAACATCGCGATCGTCCCGGCAGAGCGAATAAGGACTCTTTTTATCGACACGAATTCCCCTCTTATTGATGGCCCGGCGGCATCAGTCGAGACAAATTATCCGGCCGGTGATTGTCTCGCCGATTTCGATTATCCCAAAAGTATGTGACTTCGCAAAACGTCTGTCGGTGGGCGTACCCGGATTAAACAGCAGCACACCGTTTATCGTTTCGTTGAACGCTAAATGCGAGTGGCCAAAAACGATACAGCCCACGCCCTCGAACATCCTCATCACGCGCGCTGGCAGCCCCTGTGGGGTGCCGCTGCCGTGAGTCAGGCCGATACTGCGACCCGCTACGGAAATTATGCGTTTGACGGGCAGCTCGCGGGTTGCGGGATGATTGTCCATGTTGCCACGGACGGCTTCGACCGGCGCAATCGCCCGCAGATCGTCGAGTACCGATGGTTCGAGAATGTCGCCAGCGTGCAGGATCAGGTCTACGCCTGCCAGCCCCCGCAGCAATTCCGCAGGCAATTCGCGCGCGGCGCGGGGAATGTGTGTGTCGGATACTATTCCGATTTTCATGATTAATTCGCGTGAGTTGTGAATAACACGTAACAAACTTCTTCCAAACATCAGCCCGCCCCGGCATCAAGTTGTCCTCCACCGTAAACGGCC
>CAYSUZ010000187.1:0-4147 GCA_964434335.1 uncultured Planctomycetota bacterium
ACGCTTACATCTACGATGCCCGCCACGATTGCCGGCTGGCGAGGGCGAGGCTGCCACATAATTACTGTCAACGATTATCTTGCCAAGCGTGATGCAGAATGGATGGGCAATGTCTATCGATTTTGCGGACTCAGCGTCAGCTATATTCAACAAGACACCCCTCCGCAAGAGCGCCGCAAGGCATACTTGGCCGATATCACTTATTGTACAAACAAAGAAGTTGCGGCCGATTTTCTTCGCGACCGGCTTGCGCTCGGGCGGCTTCGCAATCTGTCTTCGGCCCTGCTGGCCAAGATTGCAGGAAGCTCCGGTAGCGGCACGGATCGCCTTGTCCAGCGAGGCCTGCACTATGCAATAATTGACGAAGCCGACTCGGTGTTGATCGACGAGGCTGTTACGCCCCTTATAATCTCCGGAAACGCGCCCAATTCCGAACAGGTCGAGGCCTTCTGCCAGGCAGCATCGCTGGCAGGCGAAATGGAATCGCCACGGGATTACCGAATCAATCACCGCTACCGAGAGGTCGAACTGACGAAAACGGGTAAGGAACTACTCGCAGAACTGGCTGAACCAATTGGCGGCATATGGCACGGGATTCGTCGTCGTGAAGAACTCGTTGTTCAGGCGATTACCGCCAGGGACATATACTTGCGCGACAAGCAATATGTCCTCGATAACGACAAAGTAGTCATCGTCGACGAATTTACCGGTCGCCTTATGCCGGACCGAACTTGGCGTGACGGGTTGCATCAAGCCGTTGAGGCAAAGGAAGCCCTACAGGTCAATCCCCCGAAGGACACATTTGCCCGCATAAGTTTCCAGCGGTTTTTCCGGTTGTACCGCAAACTCTGCGGGATGACCGGCACGGCCACCGAGGCTTGGCGCGAGTTTTGGCAAATCTATCATCTTCCCGTGGTAATCATCCCAACCAATCGCCCATGTATACGCAAGCATCTACCGGACAAAATTTTTGCCACGAATTTCGCCAAGTGGAGCGCTATTGTGCAAAGTGTTCGTCACTTCCACCAGACTGGGCGGCCTATCCTTATTGGTACACGTAGCGTCCGCGCCAGTGAACACCTGAGCGAGCTGCTTTCAGCCGAAAAGATGGAGCATCAAGTACTCAACGCCGTTCGTTATGCTGAAGAAGCACAGATAATTGCCGGCGCAGGCAAGGCAGGTAAAATCACCGTGGCCACAAACATGGCCGGACGCGGCACGGATATCAAACTAGACAGGGAAGCAACCAAGGCAGGTGGATTACACGTTTTGACCACCGAACGACACGAGGCCGGCCGCATTGATCGACAACTCTTCGGCCGTTCCGCCCGCCAAGGCGACCCGGGCAGCACGCAGGCCATTGTCAGTATCGAAGACGAATTGCTTACGCGTTACTCACCGCACATTTCCGCCTCGATGCGTCGCCGCTACGGCAACACCGAGAGCAATATTTCGTCGTCGATAACTCGTCGACTTTTTAGTCACGCTCAACACCGGGCGGAACGAATGGCACTGCGACAACGAAAGGGCGTATTGCGCACCGACGACTGGCTGGATGAATACTTGGGTTTCGCCGGAAGCGAACAATAAGGCAAAGGCAGCAAACTGGCAGTTCGCGATTTTTCGCAATACATCTTCCGCAATAGTGGAGATTTTTCGGTCCGATATTTTATTTGTTTGGAGTCATATGATGAAGGTATCGATTTTCGGCAAGATCATTGCATTTGCCCGAATTATATCGCTGTTCTTTTTGGCTGTTGGCACAATGACGGCAATGGTTGGCTGTGTATCGGTCGGATCAGAGGAAATGGACATTTTCTATCACTATCAACGATTTACGTCCAACTATGGTAGTCAGTTGCGATTGGGCGATCAGGGCCTGGATCTGCTACGCCCCGTTGCGCGACAGGATTTGCCAAAACTCAAAATTGTCCCTAATTCTCAAACCAGCGTTTCCGTTGTTTATCTCCGACTCGACGAAGCACTGATTCGCGGTCTTATCAATAGCCTTGATATACAGGTTGCCAGTTTTGAGCCAGCGATGTCTCATGAGGAAATGATCAAAGCCGCAGCAGAATTCGACTTCACGGTCTTTGGAAGCTACGGGTACAATAAAGACAAAAAGCGCACATCAGACTTTTTGGAAAAAAGCGAGATTAAAGAAAGAGCATATGAGGCGGGCATTAAACAGAAGTTGATCACCGGTGCGGAATGGTCTTTAAGATGGTCAAACACACGGAAGTGGGATAATGATATCACAAACAGATTCAAAACCAGCTACGAACCAACTCTGATGTTGCGAATAACCCAACCATTGCTGCGTGATGGCTGGCCCGGTGTTAACCTTGCTACACTTCGAATCTCCCAACGCAACCATCAGGCCAACTTGTCTGCCTTCCGCCAAAAGGTGGAAGAGGTGATAACAGAGATCATGTCTACGTATTGGGGGCTTGTACAGGCAAGGCAAGAAGTCGAAATTCTTCAGGCGCTGCTCGACGAAACCACCAAAACACTTGAGCAGGTTACTGCTCGAAAAGATATTGATGCCACATCCGTACAAATCCAGCAAACAAAAGCAGCACTCGAAGCCCGACGGGCGGCGTTGATTCGTGCCAGGAAAAACATTCCTGATATTCAAGATCGCCTAATCCGTTTATTGGGAGACGCTCAAATAAATGTATTGAGCAAAACTGAGATTGTGCCTGCTTCTCCCATGAATGCCGCGCTTTTAAACATAGATGCCGAAGAACAGATCAATGCTGCCATGTATAACAACCCAATACTCCAACAGGCGCGCTTGGCGGTTGCCGTTGCCAACATTAATATGTATGTGGCGAAACGGCAAAGATTACCGAGGCTGGACCTGATTGTATCCGCCGGGTTGCAAGGATTAGGTGAAAGCGCAACCGAGGCTGATGACAAATTTGCCACTGGCAATTATGGCAATTACGGCGTAGGGCTGTCTTTTGAATACGATCTTGGTAACCGCATGAGATTGGCCGAGTTTCACCGCAGTCGCCTTGAACATATGCAGGCCGTTAGCGTCATGCAGAACATTGCCGATCAAATAGCCGTGCAGGTGAAAGGGCGCTTAACCCAAGTTGAAACGACCATTCTGGAGATGAACGCGCAGCAGGCCGCTGCAAAAGCAGCAAAGGTGCAATTGGAGGCGCTAGAAAACACAGAAAAAATCCGTGGGAAACTGACACCTGAATTTTTGCTGGTAAAACTTCAGGCTCAAGAGTCTTTAGCCAATGCCCGACGCGCCGAACTGCAAGCCCTTGTCGACTACAACAACGCGCTCGCTGAGTTGGCACTTGTAACCGGCACAGTACTCAAACAACAAAACATTCAAGCCGCTCTGCCGATTGCGAGAGACGAATCTGATTCGTCCGGCACAGAAAAACAACCTGCTTCGAGTGAACCACCTATGTTGCCTGAAGAAGATTAGCCTGTGTCTGATAAATCGAGGACGCGGAAGTATCACTTGATTATTACCGGCGTGAGCATGGCGGCATATCTGATGCCGAGTTTTTCGTAGCGAGTGGTTATACGGCGATTTTCCTTGAGCAGCCGACACAGACCAGGTGAAGATTGCTGCCACAGCCGCCGCGGGAAGAATTTTGCGGAAAAAATCCGCGATCAGCGCCCAATCGGCGTCGGACAAATCGTATCTGGCCAATTGCAATCTCATGCAAAAAAAAGCATTAAAGAATACAAGGAACATCGATCTAACACCAACCGACATTACCGGTTATCAGACACGACCTAATAAAACTGCCAGAATGCACCTTTCTGCACTTCCCATCTACCTGATCAAAAATTTTTAATTTATCTGAAAAAAACCGAGACTTTTTTCGTTCTGATGTGTCTGGGTATCTAGAAGCAGAAAGAATTATCCCAGAACTTGCAATTAGGAGAATTACCTTGAAGATTAAATTATTCTTTGTGATAGCGTTGATGTGCTTTGTGACAACCAGTGTATGGGCCTTGCCCATTATCGATGTTGGCACCATTGAGGCACTTCCAGATACCACGTACACTTTTGCTGTCAACGTAACAGGTGGCGGGAATGTTCAGGGGCTGGATTTTTACATCCAGATCGGCGATGGCGGCACCGTCAATGGTGGCACTGGCACCATGCCGA
>CAYSUZ010000188.1:0-4112 GCA_964434335.1 uncultured Planctomycetota bacterium
GTTTCTAAGTACCCAGGCAAACAGCAAGAACGAATTATCTGCTGAAGAAGTACGCAGAATCAGATACGAGACGGCGCTCAAAGACGCGCGTCGTCTTTTTGACAGGCTCGAATATTTTGAAGCCTGCGAAGCCTTCGAGAAGATCGACAAAGATTATCGCGATCTTATTCAACCGGATGTTCACCTCGAAATCGCCCGGGCTGTTTATTGTTATCGCCCGGACCGAACCGATACGATCAATTCCCATCTCAAAACATTTGTTGCCAGTTATCAGGGTACGCCCAAAGAACGTCAGGCCGATGCGCTCAGGGGCGAGATGCTCAATCGTAAGGGCGAGTATGCCAAAGCGATTGCTTTGCTGGAAAGAGTCGCTGATAACGAAGACGCTGATGTCCCGGATTACGCGCATATCTACATGGAAATGGGCCGGGCCTATTATCACCTCAAAAATTATCCCAAAGCCGAAATGTGGCTGGAAAAAGTTCGGCGCTATCCTCAGGATGGCCGCGACATTGCTCAGGCGAATTTTCTTCTAGGCGAAATATATGTTCGAACGGCTACCGGTAGCTCACAACGTTTGCGCAAGGCTATAACGAAGTATTTCGAAAGAGTTAAGTCCGACGATCAGTATCCCGGATTGCGCTACGCGGCGCGTATAAGGATTGGCGATGTGTTTTTGCTGCTCAAAGATTACGACAAAGCGCAGGAAATGTTTTTGTGGGCATTGGAAGTCATGCCATCGCAAGCGGGCATGAAGGAGTTTTTGCCTAAGTATCACGAGTTGAACCAGGAATCGCTGAAAATGGCGCAAGTCATTGGCAAGAGGGCGACCAAAACCACCGATGGCACGAAACTCGAGCGAGTTGTTCAACACTACATAGCGACTGCCGAAGAAAAAAAGGCAGGCGAATTGCTTGTTGTTATCGCTGGCAAGGTCGAAAACAATAGCCGGTACTTTATGCGCGGCGCTATTCAATTCAGGTCCAAGGCGATTGCACTGCTGGCTGATATCAACAAAATGCGGGCTACTGTGATGCAGCGCTCCAATCGCCAGCACGGCCTTATCAGCGAAGACGCATTAGTTAACATGCGCAAAGTCATTGTTGAAAAAGAACAGCAGCGCCAGGAGCTTCTGGCTCTTGCCGCTCGAAATTACGTCAACGCCTATGATGCGGATCCTTACGGCAAGTACGGCGAGACGGATCCGCTGAATCATCCGCTATGGAAGGCGACGATAATTCATTGCGAGCGAGAGGCCTACGCCAGTGCCAAAGATTTGTTGCATCGGATGACCGAAGACGCGCTAATGTTCACGCCCGTGCGAACCCTCAATGCTTATTTAAAACTCAGCGACATTTATCGGATGGAAGGCGAGTATGATAAGGCGCTGAAGATGTGTGATTGCGTTATCAAATACAAAGAGGGCAATGCAAAGTCCCAGAACGATTTCAAAGGACAGGCGCTGCTCAGGCGGGCGCTGATTCTGATTGATGCCGGACGATACGATCAGGCCGAAAAGGGACTCAACGAGTTGGTGGGCGACGACAGCGAATTTGGCTATGGAATCCACTCCAAGATATATATGGAGGCGTCATTTGCCTTGGGACGCTTGACATATTATCGCGCTACGACGGCCGAGACGGGCAGGATGAAGGCGTTTCAGGATGCGGCGGAAAAATTGCGCGAGTCGTTGGAACGCTATCCGGGACTCGCCGACGCCCAGACGATAGAAAGTGCGCGTTTTTATCTGGCGGCATCTTTGCATCTCGCGGCGATCGAAGCGAAACGCAGCGAGCAGAAGGACGAGGCCGCTGCCCTGTTTATCGAGGCCAGAGGTTTCTTTGCGCAAATCGTCGCGCAGGATATTGCGGGTCAGGATATTGGAAACGTTATTTATCGTATCAGTCGGATTTTGTATGCTGATACGTTTTTCTTTGAAGCGCAGTTGAGCCAGGACAATGCCGAACGCGAGGATTTGTTTCGTCGTGCCGCCAGCGAATATGGTGTGGTTGCCGACGCGCTTCAGGATGCCGAACAAGGAGTCTGGGCGCGTGTTCAGATGGCGGTGGTTTATAAACTTTTGGGCGAAGACAAAGAGGCCGACCGGCAATTCGATATGGCTGCGGCGGCGTATGACAAGATTGACCGAAGCGCCAAAGGGGATGTTGACCGGCTCAGTAATGCGTATTTCATCAAACAAATCGAATGGTTCAAGAAAACAAAAGGAAAATTACGTTAGCAGTTAATTGATCGAAAGTCGTTTATTATGCAAAAGAAAAATGAGCATGATGCAAATAGTGCCTCGCATTGCGGGGTTTCTGATTTGCTCGAAAGGCGGCTCGCGATTTATCGCGAGATGTTGTGCCTTGCACGCAATCGGGAAACCGCGCTCATGTCCGATCAATTCTCAGAGCTCGCCATAATAGCCGCACACAAGGCTGAGTTGGCAGCGCAAGCTGCTCGCATTGACAATGAAGTCCGTTCTTGCCTCGACGATCTGAATTTTTCGGGCAGTGTGTCTGCGGACTTGGCGGCGATGATGGAAAAACACGAAAACGATCTCAATGTTGTTGCAAACGAACTGCTCGATATCGAGCGTCGCTTCCAGGAGTCCGGCAAGCAGCGTCTCGAGCGGATGCAGTTGACAAGGAACAAAATGAACGCGGGCGCGCACATGGCCAAGGCCTACGGCAAGGCCTCGCGGCCCAAAGACGCTCGTTTTGTTGATCGAAAACAATGAATCCGACTCAAGAAAAAATAGTTGCGCCTGAAGAACTCGTTGATATTTTTAAGCGATTCAACGAGACGACCGCGCGATTGGAAGACTCGCATCGCAACCTGCAAAGGCGTGTGTTGGAGTTGCAAAATGAGTTGGCGGAGAAGAACATAGAACTCGAACGCAAAAAACGTCTCGCGGCGTTGGGCGAAATGGCTGCGGCCGTAGCGCATGAAATCAGAAATCCGCTCGGCGGTATTGGCCTGTGCGCGGGTTTGCTGCGTCGCGAAGTCAAGAACACGCGCAATGCCGAGTTGGTCAAAAAAATTGTATCCGGCGTTTCGAACATGAACGACGTGATAGAAGGCATGCTCGCGTTTACTCGCAACATCGTGCCCAAAGAGGTCGAGTGCGATTTGGAGGCAATTTTGCGCCAGTCGATATCGATGCTTGAGCGCGAGATAGGCGAGGCGCAGGCCGAGATCGCCCTTTCTGTGCCTGAGCGCGGCGTGACGCTGATTGTTGATCCGATGCTGCTCGATCGCGCCTTTACGAATATCGTGCAGAACGCTGTTCAGGTTGTTGGCAGCGGGTGCCGGGTTGATATTCGTGTAGTCATGCGTTCCGGCGGTGAGGTTGAGATTAGTTTCCGTGACAACGGCCCTGGCATCAGTGACGAGATAATAGAAAAAATTTTCAACCCCTTTTTTACCGCCCGCGACCAGGGCATCGGGTTGGGACTGGCCATTGTACACCGAATTGTCGAGGCGCATGGTGGCAGAATAATCGCCGAAAACGCCGCTGGCGGCGGGGCAGCTTTTACCGTGAGCCTGCCTGTGACGAGCGTTGTAAACGGCAAGAAAAAAGAACGAAACGCGGCATTGGCCGAAAACCGCACATAAAAAAACATCGGCCAAATTTGGGAGGGGAAGCCCATGTCTGACAAACACACCGTCGTTGTGGTGGATGACGCGGACCTTATGCGCGACTCGCTCGCTGAGACACTCCGGCGGGCCGGGTACGACGTGCACGCTTTTAGCAACGGCCAAAAGGCCCTGGAAGTGGTCCGTCGCCGAAACGTCGATGCACTTATTACCGACCTGAAAATGCCCGGCATGACCGGGCTGGAAGTTCTTGCTGCCTGCCGTCAGGCCGTCCCCGAATTGCCTGTAATACTCATCACCGCCTTTGGTTCGATTGAAAGTGCTGTAACTGCAATGAAACAGGGCGCATTCGATTACATAAAAAAACCCTTCGAGCCTGATGATATTGAACTCGTGGTCAAGAACGCCGTCGAGCGAAAATCGCTGATGAGCGAAAATGAATTTCTCCGCGCCAAACTTGACGAGCGCGGCGAGAACAAGATGGTTGTGGGCGTGAGCGTGCCGATGAAGAA
>CAYSUZ010000189.1:0-4111 GCA_964434335.1 uncultured Planctomycetota bacterium
TGCTTCATTAATTGAAAGGAGTCACCAGATGACCATTCCGATAAGTATCAGGCAGACCAAAGCCAGCAGGGAGAGAATGACATAGTTAATGACCACGCCCGCCGTGCCGCCGCTTGTGTCTATTGCTTCTTTTTCGGCGCCTGCGTCAGCGGCCCACGCGCTGCTGCACAAAAACAGTCCGCAGACTACAGCAACCGCGATTATTGTCAGATATCTGGTCTTTGAATTCATAAAACTCTCCTCGTCTATTCGATCATGCGTCATAGTATGCGGTACGGCCAAAGCGCATGCAAGATAATTCATTAAACGATTGTCTTGACCAATTCCTCTATTCTTTTCTTCCATATTTCGCTGTTGGAATACCGCGCCCTGAGCGTCCTCAGCATGCGATATGCGTTGGCCGTGTCGCCAAGCCGTATCAACGCACGTGCCCCGTAAAACAACGCTCGGGCTTGTTCCGGCGCGGTCTGTTCGTTGGCATAATACAGCAGCGGTGGACGCAGATACGCTCCGGCGGCCTTCATAAGAATCGCTTTGCGCAGCGGATCGGTTTTCGAAATACTCTCTACCCTCTTCATGCAGTAATCGCCGATCAGCAGGTAGAGCCGTGTTGTCAATACGGCCTTGTCGTTTTTGGAGACTTTTTTTGCTGCGGCGATCTTTTCAATGAGCGCACGCGCTGTCTTTTCCGCCGCGTCCCATCCTTTTCCTTCGGCTGCTGCTATTGCGAAATCGCACCTCACGCGTCCCGAAAGAATTTCGTATTCGATATCCTGTCCCTTTGGGGCCTTGGTCGCCAGAGGATCTAATTCGGTTGCAATTTTTCGCAGATCATTTGTATCGGACGAGTGCATTCTGATTCGCAGCGCCCCGATAGAGGCGCGGAGTATCCATGCGGTTTTTGCCGCCTCGTATTGCTGATCTTGGATGAGTTCTTTTGCGGATTTGTCGAGCGTCTCGAATGCCTGAATTGCTTTGACGCGGTGTTTGTCGGCGTCTTTGGTATTTTCTGCATATTGCGATATAGCTGCTTCGCAAACACCTTGCAGATAAAGCGCTTCGTGGATGAGTCGGCCTGTTGGATACTGCGAAGCGAGCTGCTCATATAAACCTTCCGCCTCGGTGAGCAGCGACGGATCGGCATCGAGCATTCCGCGCAATTTTTTCGTGTTCGCCATGTTGTACAGGCACATCATCTGAACCCATGCGCGTTGCTTTTCGGGATCGTAGTTTTTGAGCGTGTACTCAAACAACTGGTATGCCTTTGCGTGATCTCCCCTGCTTAGCAAGCCAATGGCCTGGCTGTACTCTCCGGGGGGATCGAAATATTCGATGGTCTCAATTTCCGAAATTGCTATCTTGGTGATTGAGCCGTATTCGTCGAGTGTTTGATATTTGATTGCAACGGGCGATTCTTCGATTACGCGCCCACCGGTTAGAATTGAGCCATCCTTGAGGTGAACCACGTCAGGCACGTTCTGCGCGGCATCGACGGAGGCGACAGTCAACAAAACCGCAACCATGAGTGTCATATATAAAATGGTTCTTATCATTGGTCACCCGCCAATTCTATCAATTCCTTGAACATCACTTTGAAGGTCTTGCCTTTGTACCCTACAAGCGTGCCTCCGAATTCTTCGGCGAAGTCCGAGGTCATGTTCTTGAGATTGATTGACATTTTTTCCGCAGTTTCCGAATTCCCTTGCAGCAAAAGCCCGTAGGCTAGCCAGTATTGGCAGTTCCACCACAACAGCGTTTTCGTTTCGATAATCTGTGCCTTTTCCGCGAGCGTTGTTACGGCTGCGGCTAATTTATCAAGGTCTTTGTCATTGCCTTTTTTTTCTGATTCAATAATGATACCGCACATTGCCCGTCGCAGGGAATAACGAATCAGGCGATAGTCCTTTTTGGCCGCGCTTTGATAGTTTGCTGAGCCGGAGTGTTCATTTTTCAGCAATCTTTGACGCAGCGCCACCAACTCATCGTAAATTTTTTCGGCCTCGGACGGATCCGATTCAAACAGACATGACGCCAAATGATCCTTGATAATCATCTGGGCGGCCAGCGCTTTCATTTCCTGTTGCCTGCTTCCATCATCGTTGTATTCCTTGATGCGTTTTTCAAGCGCGCTTGCGGACAGCCGCAGCATCGGCAATGCCTGATCGAACTGCCCCTTCTCGTAGTAGTAGTTCGCCATCTGCATTATCTCTGTCGAGCCGATTGCATTGGGGAATTTGTCGTAATATTCCTTGGCCTTGGCGATGTATCTAGCGCCTGCACTCCGAGCTGCAACTTCGTCGTTGCCGCGAGTGGCTTCGATGTATTTTATATAATGAAGATCGCGCAATTCGCGCAGCACAACGGCATAGCGCTCAGGATGGTCTTTGATGAGAGGTAGCAATTCATCCGCACTGTTGGTGTTGCCAATTTTGATAAAGGATGCAATTTGCAAAAACGCCACCACAGTTTTGAAATCAGAGGCGGGGTATTTTGTTGCGAAATCATGTAGTATTTCTATTACGAATCGGTATTTATTGGTGTCCTGTGGGAGAATTTTTGCAAGGCGTTTCGCGTCGGTTGCGTAGACCAGCGCGGCGCGATAATATGTTGCCTCGGCGATGGCGTATATGAAGTCCGGGCGTTCAAATTTTTCCAGCTCCTCATCGCCTATTTTGTTGAGTTTCATCTCGGCAGCATCGCAGGCGTGCGTCAGGGTGTTCCATGTTTGGGCAAGCGATTCTTCGCCTGGTTCTTTGGTCGCACGCACAATCTTGTACTGGCATACGCCCTTGCGTATTCCGGCGAGCAGCCACTGGTTTTTTTGGGGATTGGTTTTGGCGTATCTATCGATCGCGGCGGGATATTCCTTTTTTCTCTCCAGCGTTAGTGCTTCGATATAATTCGAGTCGGGAATTCCCTGGATGTTGGGGAATCGCTTGTTGAAATCCAGCAGTATCGCCTTCATCGCGGCGATGTTTTCTTTGCTTCCGTCCAGGCTTACTATTTGGCTTTGCCATTTTGCCGAGAGCGCCAGAGCTTGCTGTACAATGCGCACGACTTCCTCATTGTCGGACTGACCGTATTTTGGCACGAGCTGTCCGAAGAGAAATTCCACGCCTGCTGCCAAGGCCTGTTGCATAGCTGCATCGGCCTGCTTGTTCTTGCCTTGTCCGGCAAGGGCATTGCTTTGTATCTGGCCGGAGTTTATTCTGCAATTTGCTGCCATCAACAGGCTTCTGGGTTTGTAGGCGTTCTTGTCGGTAGTTTTGGAATCTTCGAGGATGGCGAGGAACATCTTTTCCGCGAGTGAGTAGCGATGTTCGTAATAAGCGTTTACGGCTGCATCGTAACGCAGTTCCAACGGTATGCGCGTCGTTGCGGAAGAGTTGTAGTTGTCGCGAAACCAGTTGGAGAGCATTTTTTTTGCTTCAAGACGTGCCGGTCCGGGATTTTTTATAAGGCGCAAAAGCCCCTGTATGCCCTGTGCTACATTGCCCTTAACCAGGTATGCCCGATATTGTTCGAGGAATACTTTGTCGCTTTGCTGTGGGCTGAGTATTGCTCCACGTAGAGCTTCGGTGGCCTCGTCTGGTCTGTTGAGGTCGTTGAGCACTTTGGCTTTTTCAATCCTGATCTTGTCAAGAGTGGTTTTGAGTATGGGGTCTTCGATTTTATCGCGGTGCTTGATCAAGAATGCCGTAATTTCGCCGATGATGCGGTCTAGTGCCTGTTGCTTGCGATCCGTCAGGCGCAGGCATTCGATTATGCCGAAAAGCCCATCGTAGGCCGTTGGCAGATATGCCGTGTTACGGTATTTTTCGTAAAACGCTTCGTAAGCCAGTATTGCTTTCTCGATGATTTCGTGCGCCCTGGAATTGGGCTTGCCATTTGGTCCTGTAAACGCCCGCCCCTGTTCCAACAGGCAGCTGGCAGCAAGGAATTCGCATTGCATGCTGTATTCGTCTGCGCGGGCTTTGGCGTGTTTGATGATTTCGATCTTGTTGAGCAGAGCCGCCAGCTCTTCAGGACTCGCGTTGGCTTTTGTCTTGCGATTTTGGATTTGAATTATCTGCAATCCGAGTTTCTTCGATTTAGCGACGAAAGAACTACT
>CAYSUZ010000190.1:0-4110 GCA_964434335.1 uncultured Planctomycetota bacterium
CAATCATGTATGGCAAGGCGCGGGAGATTCTCGACCGCACCGACATAAAATTGCAGGAAAAACTTTTGGGCCGATTCTATGCCTTGTGCGCGGTTTCGCAGGAGCCGGACAATCTGGCATATGCCCAGACATATTTATCCACATTTTCCGTGCCATCTGAGCAGGCCAATAATGCTTATGATAAGATAGCTGATTTGTTTCCTGATAATGAGGCTATACGAAAAAAGGCAACAGAAATAGAAGAATGGTACTGGGACAATCATAGCTATTTTCAGCGTGAAGGCGACGACCCTGAGATTGAGTATCCAGTTGTAAACGAAGGGGCCAAAAAAGCGGGTGTGTCCTATTCCTATTGGAAAGATATGACTCCCGAAGAAAAAAAACAAGTTGCCGAGGCGATCAAAAACGGCAAGACCTACCGCCAGTGGCGTCGAGAGCAGCGAATCAGAAAGAGGCGCGAAAGCCGCGACAAATCCGAGGAATAATCGTTTCAGCGCACGAATTAATTTGCATACAACCGTCGTCTCGAAAAGGGGCGGCGGTTTTTTGCGTGCTAAGTCAGATGAGACCTATCCTTGTTTTGCGCTTTTGGTTAAAGAAATTTAACACGAATTCCGAATCTTTTTCTGTGGATTACCAATCATTCGATCATGCCATTTCGTCAATCTTTTTCCTGACAGACCCGGTATTTCTGTGTAGGTGAATTATGGCAGTAGTAATAAAAACAACTGATCGTATAGTAATGCATTGTCGCATTTGCGGCAAGACACTGGCGCCAGAAGAGGTGGCGCGCGAACTTGACGAACACGTTTTTTGTGATGCGTGCGTCGAGAGCGATGCGTATATGCGTTATCTCGCGGTGGAGCACGCCAAAAACAAGAACGACATGATTCAGCTCATCACGCCTCAAAAGCCTCGCAATGCTCATGTGTGGCTTCTGATTTGTGGGGCTGCTATCATTTTTGCCCAGATTACGGTGTTGATGTTTTTTATGCCGCAGCTGCCCGTAAACCGACACACTGCCGTCGAGGGGCCGCGAGTGGCGATGGTAAACGATCTGGACGTCTGCCTCGAGCAGATGTGGTTTCAGGTCAAGGCATTGGAAGAGTACAAAATGGATCGTGGCGCATATCCTACTTCACTCAATGCGCTCGTTCCGAAATATCTTTCGGAACCCCATAAGCATCCGGCAACCCAGGCACGCTATATCTACCGGCGCGAGGGTGATTACTATTTGTTGGAGATGCCCAATCCCGAATTTCACAATATCAAGGCTCTTACATGCGACGGTCGCGGCGGCCCGCCACACATTTGGATGGAGGACGGCAGGTGATTTTCGATAAGGAGACAGTCGTGAACGACGACAAAGGTTTTACGCTGATCGAACTTGCAATGGTGGTGACGATTATCGTGCTTATGAGTGCTATCGCTTTACCCAACATGCTTTCTTCGCGCGAAGCCGCGAACTTTCAGGTATGCAATCGCAACCGCCAGACAATTGAACAGGCCGAGGGACAATACTTATTGGATCACAATGAGCATTCAACTGGCGTATTGGGTGATCTGCTCGAAGATGGTTACGTGGACGCAAATATTCGTTGCCCATCGGGCGGCATTTATTACTGGGTAACGTATCTGGATAACGATGAGCGCTATCGTACACTAATTGGCTGTTCGGTTCACGGCGAAGACAAAACGATTAACAAAAATATATTGCATCCGACTGGGAATGAAGATGAAGATGGCGACGAAGCACCTCCGCCCGAGAGTATGGGCGGATAATAGGCTGTCGTAAGGACAGAAAAAGAGCCTCGCTAGGTGGCGAGGCTTTTTTGTGTTGTATTTTATTTTTTTGGCGCGAATTTTCGGAAAATCTCAATCGCTTTTTTCAGTGTATCGTGATCGACCGCATAAGAGACGCGGAAAAACCCCGGTGCGCCGAAGGCCTTGCCCGGCGCTACGCGTAGGTTGGCCGCCGCAAGTTTTTCAACAAAATCCTCCTGCCCGTCAGGCACCTTGACCAGCGCAAAATACGATCCCTGTGGTTGCTGCAATTCGTAGCCCATCTCCAATAGCGCGTCGCAAAGAAACGCGCACTCTTCCTTATACGAAGGGACTTCGTGTGCATTGTGGTGAATGTTGATGACGGCGTGTTGGGTCAATGCCGGGCAGTTAACAAAGCCCATTGTGCGCAACACCATTGAGAGTCCAGCGAAAAGATTATCCTTCGAGTGGCATTTAGGATTGATCCCAATATAGCCCAGACGGTCGCCGCCCATGCCGAGGTCTTTGGAGAACGAGCCAATCAGAACGCTGTTGTTGTAAATGTCGAAAAGGTTCGCCGGTTCGTCGCCGTTGTGAACAATACGCGCGTAACGGCGATCCCAGATCAGGTAAATCTCTTTGCCAAATTCTTCCTGGCGTTCGCTAAGCAGTTTGGCCAGTTCTTCCAGCGATTCCCGGCTGTAGACTATGCCCGTCGGATCGCACGGGTTGCTTAGCAACACGGCCTTGGTATCGAAATCAATCGCCGCAGCTATGCGCCCGGGATTTAGCGAGAAGTCCTCATTTGTTCCTACGGTGAAAGTCACGCCGCCGTGATTTTCAACGAAAATCGGGTATTCCAGCGGATGCGGCGCAACGACGATGACTTCGTTGTTCGCGTCGAGCAATGTCTTGAGCGTTACATTTAGCCCGCCGGACGCGCCGTAGGACATGATGATCAATTCTGCCGGAATCTCAATGCCGGCGCTTTTGGCGAGATGGCGCGAGATCGCATCGCGGGCTTTCATATAGCCCGCATTCGTCATGTAACGGTGCGAACCCTTGCCTGCATTTTGTGCTGCCTCCAAAAAGGCTTTGTGGACCTTCTCGGGTGGCTTGCGCGAAGTCGCCGACGTCGACAGATCTATTGCATCTGCGTTGCTGCCTTCGGTAAAGGGCTTAGTAACCCAGCCGAACTCCTTCATCAGTGCGCTGATTCTCTTGGCGACCCTCATTTGAGGCTCCGAAAAAAATTACAAGTCTGTTTGCGGATCGGAATTGTATGCAGGGCATGCCTGACTGTCAAGTTCGGCTCTTCGGCAATCCCGCTTGACAGCGCTGCCGACAGGCTTATGATAGCCGTTTTATAGCTTCGAATTTAAGGATAAACGCCATGATATCATTATCTACATGCTGGGTTCCGCCCGGAGTCGAGTGCCTGAGCGATCTGTTCGAGACGGCGATGGAATTGGGCTATCGCAGTTTCGAGATAGGCGTCTCGCGCCTGCCTTTCAATCTTGCCGAAGTCCAAAAAGCCCGCCGCGAACTGGGCATTGAAATTGCCAGCGTCCACAACGTCGCCAGCGAATGCTCCAACGATCCGAAGAACAATCGCGGGGACTTCGTTGGCTATCCCGACGAGACCCGCCGAGGGCTGGGTGTGCGATGTCTCGCCGATACGATACGCAACTGCCGAGCGATGGGCGGTCGGGCTGTGGTGGTACACGGAGGCTGTCTGGATGGAGTCTGGGTGCAGGAAATGCTCGACGAACAGGACGCTCTCGCTGATATGATCCGCTTGCAGGGTCTTGATGAGACCGCCCGCGATCTTGCGGCGAAGATGCGCCATCACCGTGCAGAAGGGATTGGCCCGTATCTAGAGGCCTCGCTAAAAAGCCTTGCCGAGGTTGCTACGATTGCGCCGGAAATCATCCTGGGGCTTGAGTCGCGCTATCACTATTACGAAATTCCCTCGCTCGACGAACTCGGCGTGATGTTTGAAAAACTTTCCGGCGGCAATTTCGGATACTGGCACGACGTGGGCCACGCGCAAATTCAAGAGCTCCTCGGCATGTGCGAACATCGTGACTGGCTCGAACGTTATGGTGACAGGCTGGTCGGAGTACATCTGCACGGTATGAAGGGCAAGCGCGACCATCATCCCATCGCTTTGGGCGGTGTCGATTTCAAAATGCTGGCCAAATATCTCCGGCCCGATACGATTAAGGTGCTCGAATTTAATCCCGCGCTCGCGAAAGCCGACGTTGCGGATGCACTCAAAAGGCTTCAGGGCTTAGGCATAACATGAGCGAGCGGCAAAAAATTCTCCACGCTTTGGACGGACTG
>CAYSUZ010000191.1:0-4110 GCA_964434335.1 uncultured Planctomycetota bacterium
CCCGCGGATTTCCCGCGCCGGGCACGCCCTTGTTGGCCTCCTGATGCAAAACGCACTTCTTGCACGCGCAAACTTCTTTTCCAACCTGCGCAAGGATAGCCTCAACATCATCTACTGCCCCGCCGCCGGATTTTTTCACGTAAAGGCCGTCTACTCCGAGCGACTTCGCCATCTTGGCGCGTTGTGCTGCCGTATGTTTTTTATTTGCCGCGTCTTTCATTTCGACTCCATCGCTTTGACAACTTCCGCCAGAACTTTCTCGTGTGCATCTTTGAGCGTGCCATCTACGGTACAGCCCGAGGCGCGCATGTGTCCGCCGCCGCCGAATTTCATGGCGATCTCGTTTACGTCTGCGTGTCCTTCGCTGCGCAGGCTTACGCGAATCTTGCCGTCGCCGGCGATCTCGCGGAACAGCAGGCCGACTTTTGCGCCCTTTATCGATTTCGGGATATCTACGAAATCTTGCGTATCAAGATAATCGGTTTCGGTCTGCTGGTGCATATCTTCCGAAACATCCATCCACGCTATCGCTCCGTTCATCTTGAAATCTAGCGTTGCCGTTGCGAGCCGCTTGAGGTTGAGTACGTTGAGACGTTCCTCGCGGTATATCCGGCGCGAAATTTCCGACGGGCGCGCGCCAGCCTCGATGAGTTCGGCGATTGAGCGGTGTGTTTTCGGATGGGTGTTGGAGTAGCAGAACCGACCTGTGTCGGTGATTATTGCGGTGTAAAGGCAGGTGGCGATTTCGGGCGAGAGGTTAAGATCGTTGGCGCGGGCAAATGCAAAAAGCATCTCTCCAGTCGAACTCGCTTCGCTGTCAACCCAATTTAGATCGCCGAAATTTGTGTTCGAGACGTGATGGTCGATGTTTATGATTTTTATGTTTTCCGGTATCACATCGTTGACATTGCGCAGACGCTGGCGGGTTGCGCTGTCAAGCGCGACAACCAGATCAACTGGTTTTTCCAGCCCCTTCGCGGCCATGCGCACTGTTTCCACGCCCGGCAGAAAGCGATAGGTCGCCGGCACTTCGCCGTCGTTGACGATCTCGACCTCGACTCCGGCCTCCAGCGCCATTTGCCTTAGCGCAAGTTCCGAGCCGACTCCGTCGCCATCCACACGTTCGTGCGCGGTGATCAATATCCGCTTTGCGGCCTTGATCTCAGCCCAAATTTCTTTTTCAATTCCCATGCTTCCTCGCGGTAATTTGTATTAACGGTTATAGATTCACTCCGAAACGAGTTCGGCGAAAGCGTTGAGCGCGTTGGCACGCATGATTCTTGCAGGTACTATCGTGCCGACTGCGGGCCAGCCCTTCTCAAAATATACCTTAACATATTCCTGGCTTGTGCCACAGGGAAGTCCTGTCTGGCGGTCGGATTTTTTTTCGACCAGTACTTCCGAGATTTTGCCGACCAGACCATTTCGGAACTCTGTCGCCATCTCTTCTTCGAGTATGCGCAGGCGTTCGATTCTAGATGCTACCGCTTTTCCGTCCGGGCGGTTTTTCATTTTTGCAGCCTGTGTGCCGTTGCGCGGACTAAAAGGGAAGATGTGGATTTTTGAAAAGCCTGCTTCGCGGCAGACCCTCAGGGTGTTTTCGAAATTTTCTTCGGTTTCTCCCGGGAATCCCACTATCACGTCGGTCGTTATCGCGGTTCCGGGCAGTGCGCGTCGGATAGCGGCGATGCGTTCGAGAAATTTCGGCGCAGTATAGGGCCGATTCATCGCTTTAAGAATTTCGTTATCACCGCTTTGCAGCGGGGCGTGGAGGTGTCGGCAGAATTTGCGCCCCTTAGCCGCCGTCAGCAATTCGTCGGTTATCTCCGAGGGCTCAATGGAACTAAGGCGTATCCGTGTGATAGCTGAGCGCGTCTCAAGCGCTTCTATTAACTCCGCCAGAGTTGCTCCGTCGCTGTCGTAGAGGCCCAGCCGCACTCCCGTCAGGACTATTTCGCGATGACCGCGTGCGACTAGATACTCGGTCTCGTTCAATACCGCTTCGAGGGGCTTGCTCCAGAGTTTTGGCCGCAGGTGCGCGACGATGCAGTAGGTGCAGAACTGGTTGCAGCCGTCTTGTATTTTGAGAAACGCGCGTGTGCGGGTTTGTTCGGCGAACAGGCCGTCAGAAGCCTCGGCACCGATTAGTGCGGGAAAACCTTGCTTGCCTGATTCGGGCAGGAGCACTATTCTATCGTCAATCGCGGCGAAGGATTCCGGCGCGGCCTTGACTGCGCAGCCGGTGGCAATGATTTTTGCTTCCTGGTCGGATTTCAGGGCCTGCCGAAGCGCTCGGCGTGATTTTGCGCTCGCGGCGGACGTAACTGCGCAGGAATTGAGCACGACGAGATCGGCGCGTTCGTTTTTGCCCGCGGGCGAGTAGCCTGCCCCTATGCAAACCGCACGCATCCAGTCGCTTTCGTACTGATTCACCTTGCAGCCCAGGGTGATTATTTTGAAAAGCTTCATCGAGTGTGTCATCCGAGGAGAGTGCAGTATTGTTAGTAAAACCCTATGGTATCATAAGTTCGCTTAACGGGCAAGGCTCGATCCTGGATATTAAATCGTTGGACAGATTGGGAAACGTATATATAATGTGGGATGTAGATGTAATTGAAAACTCTTAAGTTACTGGACGGTCTGTATAACATGGACGATATGCCTGCAACAAAATTAGTGAAACCTGGTGGACACATTGCTGCGATAGATAATTTCCGTGGTCTGTGTATTTTGGGTATGATTATTATACATGGTGCCGCCTGGTTTCATCTTTCTTCTGTTGGATTCTACCTTAGCCACTCACTTCCTTTTGTCTTGCCAGGATTTATGTTGTTGATTGGTCTGATGATGGGCTATCATTACATGCCTCGTTTAACTTCTAAGAGTGCCCGGATCAAGATACAAAGAAGGTTGTTTTGGCGGGCTATAAAAATAATGCTTTATGCTTATGTTTTTTCTATTTTCTTTTATCTGATTTTTCGTCAGCCAAGTGGATACAATTCCTGCATTCCCGATGCCCAAAGAAGCATAAAGGCGATCCTGGATTTGGTCACATTGCAGCGCATCAATCACCGGATGGCAGTGCTTATTTTGATAAGTTTTCTCTTATTGCTTTCTCAAATTATTATATGGACACACAAATATTCCCGCCGCTGGTATGTTATGATTGCGTCTGGCCTCGCCTTGTATCTTAGTTTCCTGGCGATAGGCGGGCCTTTCCCTGATCCTCCACATACTCTCGGTCGACTTCCGATTTTTCTCAGTCTGGAATGGAAATTTCCGTTTTTGGCATGGTCGTCGTTTTTGTTCTTTGGTGTAGCAATAGGCAGTCTTGCATACAAGTACATCAAATCCGGCAAACTGGTAAAATTATATTCGGGAATGATCTTGCTTGGGACACTAGGCATCCTGATCTGGTTAGCATTGGCCTATTTCATGTATAAAACGAGTGACAAATACATTTTCCCGCGGGAATTGTCTGCTCCACCGACGCCTTATTATGTGGTCTATTGTCTTTCATTGTGTTTGTTGATTATGGGGTTGTTTTTGTTTTTGGGCGAGAGAAAAATCAAGATTCCCGGAGAGCATTTGTTGTCTGTATTTGGCAAGCATAGTCTGTTTTGCTTCATATACCATTGGTGCGTATTGCATGTTGTATATATAATTTTGAAAAGAACCAAAGCTCCGCTCAGTGTTCGCTGGTTTGCGCTTGCTGGACTCGTATTCGTTGTCTATATTTCGGCCATCCTCCAAGCCCGTTTTCTTGCGCGCAGGAAGGCTGCCAAATTGAAGGCTAAAGCGTCTGCCGATTAATTCCCTGCAAAAATAAACTATTGCTTGAAAAAAATCATATCTGATATAAAATCTTTCGTCTTACGGTTTGTGGGCTATGCGCCGGTTTTTTTGTGTCTGTTGCCTGCGAGCCTGCTTCAATGGCGGCGTAGCCAAGTGGTAAGGCAGCGGATTGCAAATCCGTTATCCGGCGGTTCGAATCCGCCCGCCGCCTCCAGAAAATATTCGGGACCTGTGGACAAATTGTCGAACACGCGGGTCCCGTTTGCATATATCCGCATATTTTGGGCGAGTGGTGGAATGGTAGACACTAGGGAC
>CAYSUZ010000192.1:0-4105 GCA_964434335.1 uncultured Planctomycetota bacterium
GCGAACCGTGCGGCGCGTTTGTTACGTTGCATAAAGGCGAGCACCTTCGCGGATGCATCGGCTTAATCGAAGGCGTTAAGCAGATATGGCAGGCGGTTCAAGAGATGGCAGTTGCGGCGGCGGTCGAAGACCCGCGCTTTATGCCGGTCGAACTCGCCGAAACCGACGAGCTCGATATCGAGATATCGGTTCTCTCGCCCCTCGTAAAAATCGTCAGCCTCAAGGAAATCGAAATCGGCAAGCACGGTTTGCTAATCAGAAAAGGCCGCAACGCCGGGTTGCTTTTGCCGCAGGTTGCAACGGAACACAACTGGGAGCTTGATGAGTTCCTGCGCAACACCTGCTACAAAGCGGGCATTAGTCCCGACTCGTGGAAGAAACACAAAAAAGACCCCGAAATGAGCATATTCACCTTCAGCGCTCAGTTATTCAAAGAGCCTTTCCGCAAATAAACACGGCGGGATCGTTAAGCACAAATTAAGCAATGTTATCTGGTTTGAATTTAATACCCGATCATCGGAGCACGACGGATGTCACTGGCCGCCATTATTAAAAAGACTCTCTACAAATCTCCGCGCATTCTTGATTTCGCACTCAAACATTTTAATCCCACACGCCTTGAGCATTTCAGCCAAAAACGCGCACTCGCCGCATTCCGGCGCGCAGCGAACAGCGTGCCTGCCTACGGCGACGTTTTGCGCGAGGCTGGTGTCGCGGTCGACAAGATCGTCACATTCGCCGACTTCAAAAAACACGTCCCCTACATCGACAAAAAATCCTACGTGCTACCCCATCAAAATGATGTCGAACGCCTGTGCGTCGATGGCAATCTGCGCGACGTAGCGCTGGTGATGACCAGTTCGGGGCACTCCGGCACACCTACCTACTGGTTCCGCTCCAAATCGGAGATCGAGGCGGTGGCGCTGGGATACAACTACGGGTTCCGAAAATATTTCCGCTACCACAAACGCCACACGCTGGTGCTCAACTGCCTCTACATCGGCATATACATCGCCGGGTTCCGCTTCGCCCAGGCAGTCTCGAACATTGGTCGCCGCGATACAATCCTGGCCAATCCTGGCATCGACTTCGAAATGGCGATGCGCGTGCTGCACAAACTACATAACCACTGCGAACAGATACTCCTGGTCGGGTTTCCGCCCTTCATAAAAGCGCTCATCGAAAAAGCGATCGCGGAGGGTATACCGCTCGACAAAAAAATCGTCCATGTCGCCACCGGCGGCGAGAGCATAACCGAGGCGTATCGCACGTATCTGGCGGGCATGCTCAACATCGATATAGACAGGCCCGAAACCGGCACGATACTGTCGAACTTCGGCGCGGCAGACGTGGACCTGAATATGTTTTTCGAGACGCCAGACACGATCTGGCTGCGCAGGCTGGCCGAGCGCGACGATAAGTTTCGCAGGGCTGTCTTCGGCGACGTCGCCACCCTGCCGATGTTCTTCCAGTACTTCCCGCTGCAAATTTACGTCGAAAACGAGAAGGAAGAACAAGATGGCGAAGGCGGACTGATACTGACGACCTCCAACACCGAGGCCACGATGCCGCTGATCCGCTATAACATCCACGATCTGGGGCGTGCGATACCGTATGAGAAAATTATGACTGCGCTCAAGGAATCCGGCAATGAGGACGGTCGCCGATTCTTCCGGCTGCCGTTCGTAACGGTCGTCGGCCGCGCGTCGAGCATCAGTTTCAACGGAGTCAACATCTATCCGCAGTATATCCACGACGCGCTCTACACCGACGGCGAAGTCGCCAACCGCCTGACCGGACAACTTCATATCAGCGTCAAGTCGCCCGACGGCGTAGAGCAGGAGATCGATATCGAACTACAACTCAAGGCGGACAACCAGCCCGGCGAGGAATTTCGGGTGAAGTGCGAAGATATGATTTACGCAAAGCTGAGTACGATCGGCGAATATCGAGAGGGAATTGAAAAGGTCTTTGGCGATGGAATGCGACCGCGTGTTGTTCTATACGCGCATGACGACTACCCCTACCACGACCCGACGCGCATCAAACCGAATTACCACGTTCAGCAGTAACTGCCCTACCGACTCAGGCGGCGCGGATGAGGGCTATTTGTATCTCGCCGCAGCGCACAGACTGCTCGGCGCGGACGCGGCGTTGGCGCACGAGTTCGAGCAATGCCAAAAACAATGCGACCATCTTGATCCGGCTGTTCACGCCGACAAATAGTCCGGCAAAGGCCATCGCCGAGATGGTTTGCAGTTTGGTCATTATCTCGCCCATCATATCCTTGACCGAGACTTCGTTGTATTCGACGCGATACTCCTTGCCCACGCCGGTTTCGCGCATCATCTTGCGGAAGGCCTCGACAAGATCAAACAAACCGATATCTTCGAGCGCTTTGTCGTCAGCTTCGTCGTCTTTGGGCGGCTTGTAGCGTGCAAGGCGGGCAAATTTCTTTGAGCGCTGTTCGTGTTTCTTTATCAGGCGTTCGGAAATATCTTTGAAACGGCGGTATTCCATCAGTTGTTTGACCAGTTCGAAACCGGGATCTTCCACATCGTCGAGGTTGACCTCTTCGCTGGGGATGAGCGACTTGCTCTTGATCTCCATAAGCGTGGCGGCCATTACGATAAACTCGGCGGCGACGTTGATGTCGAGCGAGTCCGCGCCGGTAACGAATTCAATATACTGGTCGGCGATCTCGACGATGGGCACCTCGGTGATATCAACCTCGGATTCCTTGATAAGATAGAGCAGCAGGTCAAGCGGCCCGCTAAACATATCGAGTGTTACTTTGTATGTATTTGCTTTCATATGTAATATCCCAAGACGTCACGCACTACCATTTTCAACGCCATCAAACTGTTAGATGACAATAAATTATCCATCAGCAATTCTGAGGGGAATCGAAATATCTTCCACAAAATCGAATAACCCAAAATGCGGGGGATAAAATAAAAGTCGGCAATAATTATCCCTATTAGAATCATCGGAGCCTTGCGACTAAACTCCGCGAACCTATCAGCGTATGGATATTTGAGCATGTTTTGCACAACATGCGAGCCGTCCAGCGGAAACAACGGCAATAAATTAAACAGCATCAGAGCGAAATTTATAATAACGCTCAAGAACAGCATCACGATAATAATGCGCGTTGCTTCTGACATCGCAAAAAATGTGGCGGCATCGCTCGCATGAAAACTCAAAACTATTTTGAGTATCAGGAAACTAACAATTGCGAGTATGAAATTCGACGCAGGCCCCGCCAAAGAAACTTTGATCTCGTCCTTACGTGGATGGCGGAAGTTGAACGGGTCGATCGGCACGGGCTTGGCCCAACCAATGAGACCGAAAAAGAGACAGATTGTACCGAGTGGATCCAGATGTGCAAGAGGATTCAGCGTCAACCGCCCCTGCCGCTTGGCGGTGTCATCGCCGCATCTGTAGGCTATCCAGGCGTGAGCGAACTCGTGAAAGGTCAGCGCCACCAGGATCACCGGCAGACGTATTAAGGCATTTTGCAGAAAATTTGGGCCTAAAAAAAGCAGCATTGTCGTTATACCCTATCGGTCATTTACAAATAGTCTTTGCTCGCCAATTTTACGGATTATAAATTACAAACCGTAAAAATGCAAGTGCCCTGCTGAAAATTCCGCTTCTATTATAATTTCGGCATTTGCGGGTGGCGGCTGTTGAGTTGTTTTCCCTTGAACGACGGCTCCGGCGGGCGTATAATTGCCATTTACTGTTTTCTGACCGCTTTTCTTCCTTGAGGGAAACTGAATGCATCCGGCATTGAGCAAAATCCGCCTTGTTATTTTCGACATCGACGGCACTCTGACCGACGGGCGAATCGTAATACACTCCGACGGCACGGAAAGCCGGTTTTTCGACGTTCAGGACGGCGTGGGGATCAAATTTCTCCAGCGCTTCGGTATCCAGGTCGCTTTTATCACCGGGCGAGAGAGCAAAACCGTCCAAAAGCGCGCCGAGGAGCTGGGAATCCAGCACGTAATCCAGGGCGCGATGATTAAAATCGACGCCTACGATAAGGTGCTCGACGCGACAGGCATGAAAGACGAGGACGTCTGCGTGGTGGGAGACG
>CAYSUZ010000193.1:0-4091 GCA_964434335.1 uncultured Planctomycetota bacterium
CAGATGACCAACGTCGCCGAGCAGCGCCACGGCGTGATTGATGAAGTCGCTCAACACTGGAATTTCCTGGCGCGCACCCATAATCATCAACAACGCCAGCACGAACAACGCACCAAACGAAAATCGCCTGGCCCATCGCGCTAGTCGTTGCGGGCTTTTACTGCTTTCGGCAAGCACGCTGCCTTTATCTGTGAGGCCGCGCTTGAGCCGATCGATCTGGCGCGCAGATATACTCTGCGAAGCACTGCGTATCATTTCGGAACGTGCGCTTTTGCCCTCATCATCGCAGGCGGCGATGTATCCGGCGTAATTTTTGAGGTTGCGAAACCACTGCGCGATCAGGGGCGCGGCGGCGGAAAGAAAATCGAGCGCCGGGTCCGAGCCGATCTCGGGCTTGTCCGAGGTTGCGTTTATCACGCCCTCCAGCGTCGGGTGGGAATCGACCACCGATATCATCGGGATCAATGCGCCACCGTCGAGGCCGGTGATGTTTATCATGAGTCTTTCGCCACTGCCCGCGCCGTCCTGAGGGGCGTTGGTGAGCAAAATCCGGCGGCTGCCGTCTGGCATATTTGTGCCGCGCGAGCAGGTAACGCTAACATCGGCGCGGGTAAATTTTTTGAGGGATTTTTCGAGCGCGGCAAGAAATTTCTCGCGCCGCATGTAGGATATCCGGCAATACAAATCGCCCAGCAAAGAGCCACGCGAATCAGCCTCGTACGCGGCAAGCATCTTGCCGCATCGGCGCAGTCCCGCCGTCAGCGCGTTGAGGTACTGGCGCGAAACGGATGGCGCATTTTTGGAAACTGAATGTTTTGTTTCATTTTCGTGCATTGCGATAACCTCACATGCTTATGGACTAAATAATGGTGCAATGTGAATTTGCAATTATCGTGCCCGACACATCATGCGCTAAGAAGACTCATTTCATTGGACTTACGGTGGTTTTTTGCCGTCCCCGCAGCAAGTTGTCCATATTCGTTCCCATCGCGGGCGATAGACACTCAAAATATCGCCCCGCACAAGAGATATGAAAAAGCAAATAGCGCTGGAAGGGGTTTTTTGTTATAATCCCGCCTCTAAAAATCGCGGAGATTGTTATGCCCGAAAAAAAAACCGAGCGGCCACCCGTTTCAAAAAGCGAGATTGAGCGTCGCGGCGGATTTAGACTAGCCGACTGCTACCAGTGCGGCAAATGTTCGGCAGGTTGCCCCATGACCGATTATATGGACGTCCTGCCGCATCAGATCGTTCGCTTCTGCCAACTCGAAACGCCCGAACTAATCGAAAAAGCTCTACGCAGCCGCACCATCTGGTTGTGCGTCTCGTGCGAGACCTGCTCGGCGCGCTGTCCAAAAGATTTCGACATCGCCCACCTGATGGACACCCTGCGCGAGATATCGCTCGAACGCGACCTGACTCATCCCGACGCCGACAACATCATCGCCTTCCACGGCGTGTTCAAGTGGAGCATCGAAAAGACCGGACGCCTCAACGAATTCCCCCTGGCGGTCGGCTATAAAATGCGGTCGATGGATTTCTTCTCCGACGTGATGCGCTTCCCCAAAATGGTCATCAACCGCAAGATTCATTTTCTGCCCACGCGAATCAAGGGCGCAAAGGCGATCAAAGAAATTTTCAAAAAGTGTCGCGAACTCGAAAACGACGAGGCTCAATCATGAAACTCGGTTACTATCCGGGCTGCTCGCTCGAAGGCACTGCGGTCGACTATGGCATCTCGGTCAAAAAAATGGCCAAGGCGCTGGGCTGGGACCTGAACGAAATTTACGACTGGAACTGCTGCGGCGCATCCGCCGCCCACCAGACCAACCACGCGCTTTCGCTGGCGTTGCCCGCACGCAATCTCGCGCTGGCCCAGGAACAGGGCCTGACCGAAATCTTCGCGCCCTGCGCGGCATGCAGCCACAGACTCATCCAGACCAACCACGAACTGAGCGAGGACAAAGCGCTCGCCGGTAAAATAAACGGCGTGATCGACAAAGACTACCGCGGCGGCGTGCGCGTGCTCAACCTCATCGAGGCGCTGCTGGAATTCGCCCCCGACCTCGCCAGCAAAATCACTATGAAATTCGACGGCCTCAAAGTCGCCTGTTACTACGGCTGCCTGTTGCTGCGCCAGCCAAAGGTAATGAAGTTCGACGACCCCGAACAGCCATCAACCATGGAAAAAATAACCGCCATGCTCGGCACCGAGCCACTGGACTGGCCGTTCAAAACCGAATGCTGCGGTGCGGGACTCTCGATGAGCGGCAAAGACGCCGTTGTAGACCTAACGCATAAGGTTCTGGAGAACGTCGCTTATCACGGCGCGCAGGCCATCATTGTGGCCTGCCCAATGTGCCACTCCAACCTCGACATGCGTCAGATAAACGTCAACCAGCGTTACAGCCACTACGATATTCCTATCTTGTATCTAAGCCAGATAGTAGGGTTGGCACTGGGAATCAGCGCGGGCGAACTGGGCATCAACAAACACTTTACCCCCGCCGCGCACATCGCCGAGCGATTAATACCGGCGTAAGATAATTATGCAGAGAGGATCAACATGTCTAGAATAGGCGTATTCGTATGCCACTGCGGTGAGAACATCGGCAGAGTCGTCGACTGCGAGCGCGTAGCGCGCGAGTGCGGCAAGGTTCCCGGCGTCGCCATATCGGTCAACTATAAATACATGTGCTCCGACCCCGGACAGTCGCTCATCAAGGATGCGATCAAAGAACACAACCTCACCGGCGTCGTCGTCTCGGCATGTTCGCCACGGATGCACGAGAGCACATTCCGGCACGTCGTCGAGCAGGCAGGCATCAATCCGTTCCTCTGCGAGATGGCCAACATCCGCGAGCACTGCTCGTGGGTACACGAAGACCACGAAGTCGCCACGCTCAAGGCTATTGATCTGGCCAAGATAATGATCGAAAAAGTCCGCTACAACACACCGCTCTACCCCATCCGCGTCCCTGTCACACGACGCGCTATGGTCATCGGCGGCGGCATCGCGGGCATCCAGGCCGCGCTCGACATCGCCAACGGTGGCCGCGAAGTTGTTCTCGTAGAAAAGGAACCCTCCATCGGCGGACACATGGCGCAGCTCAGCGAGACCTTTCCTACGCTGGATTGCTCGCAGTGCATCATGACCCCGCGCATGGTCGAACTCGCCTCACACCCAAAAATCACAATGCACACCTTCTCCGAAGTTGAGAAGGTCGATGGTTTTATAGGCAACTTCAAAGTTACTATTCGGAAAAAAGCCCGTTCGGTCGATCTCGACAAATGCACCGGCTGCGGACTCTGCGCAACAAAATGCCCGCAGAAAAAAATTCCGTCAGAATTCGACTGCGGCCTCGGCACCAGAACCGCTATCTACACGCCCTTCCCGCAGGCCGTGCCCAACAAGCCCGTGATAGACCGCGAGAACTGTCTGAAATTCACCACCGGGAAATGCGGCATCTGCGCAAAGGTCTGCCCCGTCGACGCGATCGACTACGAAATGCAGGACGAACTTATCGAAGAGGAGATCGGCGCAATCGTCGTGGCCACCGGCTATCAGGTCATGGATACCGACCTCTACGGTGAATACGGCTACGGGAAATATCCCGATGTCATCACCGGCATGCAATTCGAACGCCTCGCCAGCGCCGCCGGGCCAACCGGCGGCAAGATAGTCCGGCCCAGCGACAAACGCGAACCGAAAAAAGTCGTCTTTATCAAATGTGTCGGCTCCCGCGACAACGCCAAAGGCGTCTCGTACTGCTCGAAAATCTGCTGCATGTATACCGCCAAGCACACCATGCTCTACAAACATAGTGTCCACGATGGCAAGGCCTACGTTTTCTATATGGACATCCGCGCAGGCGGCAAGAACTACGACGAATTCGTCCGCCGCGCCATCGAGGAAGACGGCGCCATCTACTTACGAGGGCGCGTCTCAAAAATCTACCAACACGGCAACAAACTCATCGTCAAGGGTGCGGACACGCTCAGCGGCACAGTGATGGACATTGAGGCAGACATGGTCGTCCTGGCGACGGCCACCATAGCCCAACCCGCCGCCGACAAACTGGCCCAGACGC
>CAYSUZ010000194.1:0-4075 GCA_964434335.1 uncultured Planctomycetota bacterium
CCGCCATGCTCGCAAACGCGCCACCCGTACGCGGATCATATGATAGCCCAACCGTCAGCAGCCGAAAAAACTCGCCAACATTGGCAAAGCGATTGCCATCGCCGCCGATTTCCAGATAAGGATCGCACACAGCATCGTTGTCTGCCGTCCAAAGAGAGTTGGCCAACGAAATAGTTTGCTTGCGCGAAGCCTGGGAAACGGCCCAGTTACTTGTATCCGCCGACGATCCCAGCAAATCAATCCGCTCATAGCCCTTCCCCGAACATGCCGCCAAAACCTCCTGTGGCACGACGTCCAGCGGTTTGCCAGGAAAGGGATTGTCGGTATCGGAGGCGTACCACAACTCCAGCGATGCGACATTAGCGGGGGCGCTTAAGATTAATGAAGGGCTGAACAACAGAGGCGATGCCAGCGCCGAGCCGCTGCTTGTCCGAAAGGCCACACAGCCGTATCGGTCGTCCTTGGTGCTGCGCGGGATGGCCCCGCTCAAACGCGCGGTGTAAACTTGGTCGCCATCGGTCAGCTTGATGCGAATCTCCATCCCGCTCAGGTCTATCGACACGTCGTCCTCGCCCTCCGCGGCGGGCGCGGTCGGAAACGGACAGGCAAGTTCGATATACAGTGTTCTGCTAAAGAACACCTCGCTGAACTGCGGGAATCTCGCCAGTCCCTGATATCCCTGAAAGGAACGCTCCACGCTCTCGACCGGCTCCGAACCGGAATCAGCCAGATACGCCCTGAGGTTGGCCACGACTTGCCGAGCCTCGTTTGCGTTGAGACTTTCGCACTGGCACAGCAGGGCATAAATGCGATTAAGGTTCTCGGTGGAGTCGTCGTTGACGTTTATGCGCCACGCAAGATCCGGCCCCACATCCGGGTCGCCAGAAAAAGTACAAACTCGCTCAGCAACCGCCGCAAACAAAGCGCGAGCCTTGAGCGTGTCGTTGTCGACAGCCCGCATACAGTGCAGGAACAAGCGATTTTTTTCGATGAGCCGTCCGGCTTTGTCGTCGCGTGCGAAGTCTTCCACGCGCCCGGCCTCGGTGTTCGGATTATCAGGATAAAAGCGCGCGTGCTGCAAAGCAAGTTCGGTGTCCAGCCCGAAACGCTCCTGCGAGGGGCCTTGCGCGAAAAAACTGGGGAAACCGGAATCCGCCGTTGTGTTGTCGGCAAAATCGTTGAGGCCCTTGGTAAATTCGTGCGGCTCGGCAAAACCGGTGCGGTTGGTGTCGCCGCCGCCGAGGTAGCATTTGCGCGCGTGGTTGTCCAACCGGTCGCGTGTGCCGCCGGGAAAGTAGTCCGGTATCGCATAGAAGCGCGCCGAGGAGATAATCTGGCGGGCGAGTTTGTGCGCGGCTTCGGTGGCGTCAGCTTCGTCGGGAAAGATGCTTTCGGGCAATTCCGCTGCGGCGATTGCGCGTTCGAGAGCGATCTCGGCAGGCGAAACGCCGTGCCCCACGTTGGTAGTGCCGTCGGGCGCGTAAAAATTCCCGTGTACATTAATATTGGCGAGGCTTTCGTGATCGACAATCCGCAGGCGTACTTTTGCCGAAAGATTTTCGCTGTTGCCATTGAAAATTTCGACGCCCTCGCGCAACTGCCTCAGGGTGTAGTTGCCGAATTCGTCGTCGAGCCAATCGCAGCCTTCGTCGCCGTCGTCGTTATTATACGCAATACCATCTTGCCCAAAAGTGTCGGCATAGATTAGTGCGGTGGCATATTCGAAATAGCTTTGAGCCAGTGTTTTGGCGTGAACCGAGTCGTCGCGCGCCGCGACCAGTCGTCCGCTGGTTATCATAACTGGCGCGAAGAGGGCGGCGATAACTGCGAGAACCGCCAGCACAACAATCGCGGTCAGCAGCGCACTGCCGCGCCGGTATTTAAGGGGCCTCAGTAGCATTCGGTCTCCGCTAAATAAAAGACCTCGCGCACTTCGCGCTCTTCGTCATTGTATGGCTCGCGGAGAGTCAGAATAATTTGTACGGCAATAATTTTTTCGCTTGCCGCGTCAGGATGCACTGTGGTGCGCCGCTCAAAGGTCTCGCCACCTGCAAGCATCACGCGGATTTCCATCGCTACGACATCTTCGGCGAGAAGCATTTCCTCTGGCGACTGCGTATCGACATTGGCGTCGGGAAGCGCGAGTCGCGTAAATGAATTTTTCGAATACCACACGCTGCGCAACAAGGTTAATCGGGTGGTCTCGACGCAAACCGTATCGGGCAAGATCACGGCGGGGTCATTCGAGCGATCACCGTCACCATCGTCGACACAGAGACAATACAACACGCGGCTAAGGGGGTTGCATTTGCCATCGCCTTCGGCGTCGCCCGCACCAGTGGTCTGCAAAAATAAGACATCGGCAGCGCGACTGCGGCCTTCGTAGTCGGTATAGTCACGCGTGAGGATAAGAAGCGAAACATCGCGCACCGTAAGCGCAAGGGGATCATCTTCGGCGAAAACAGTTTCGTCGAAGTCTTCAGACTGCGTGGGTACGGTTGTGCGCTCGTAAGCCAAGCCAGCAAGATCGGAGGCAAAAATTCCGAACACGGTGCGGTCGGTCTCAAGCACATAGGCCGCCGTCAGGGCCATGTCCAACATGTCGTTCGCCGAGACCAGCAGGCCCACACAGGTAGCCGCGATAGCAAAAGTCAGCGACATCGCAACAATGAGTTCGAGCAGGGTAAGGCCATCGTTTTGCAATGCCCGCATCATTCCCGCCTCGAAAAAAAGGTGTGCAGGGTATAGAGAGCATTGCCGTCTTCGGGGATGGCATTCGTTTCGTCGGCTTCTCGCATATCAAAAACCAGTACTGTTATTTCGTAGAGACCAGACAGGCTTTCGTGGGGCGCAATTTTTATGCGCCAAGCCCAGCGAGCATCGGCAGGATAGTCGCCAAGCGCTTCGCCTTCGGGGAAAACCAGCGGCGGGCTTTCTTCTTCCTCATCTTCAGCGGCAGTAAGGAAATCGGGGTTCTGCGAGCAATGCTGCCGGAAGAGCGCGTAGGCATAAGAGGCTACTTTTTGCCGTTCGGCCTGGTCAAGCATGTCGTGCTGATATTGCATCGACGCATAGCAAGCCGCCAGCAACCCAAAGCCGCCGACGCTGATTACGGCGATGGCGATAAGCACTTCGGCCAGCGTGTAGCCGCGATTATTTCGTCTCTTGCGGTTCATCGAAAAAGAATCCCGATACAAACGTGTTGGGCGTAAAAACAGAGTCGGTTTTGTTTTGGAGTGTAACGCGAAACGAGCCGCGAACACGGAAGCAAAACCACACACCGTTTTCGTACTGCGCGGCTGTGCACTGTGCGGTTACCTTCTCGGCGGTTGGCTCGCCGTTGGCATCCAGAGGCTCAAGCACAACAGTCATATAGCGACTGCTGGGGGTGTTTTCGGTTGCGTAAATTGAAAAAAGATGCTCTTCGTCGTCGCGCAGGGTAAAGGTGGTCTGGATGCTCTTCGGATGGGTAGCCAATACCGATGAACCGATACGCGCGCCATCTGGTCGCAGGAGTCCGCTGCTATCTTCGGAACCAGGAGCAGCATGACGAATCTCGTCGCCCCAGCCAAACGCTCCCCAGCTGGCCACGGCAGCGTGGTCGGCATCGTGGGTGTAGGTGTAATCTGCAACGTAATCGGGCAGACGGGAATAGTCGTAGGTCTTGGTCAGGTCGTACGCAGCGACGTCGTCCTCTACGACAGTCCCGGCGTAATAATTGCATATCACCAGCCCCGATGCGCCGTACGTGCCCGACCAATTGCCGCGAGTATTGCCGTCCAGTCCGACGAACGAGGCGGCGGAGATGTCGGTTTGCGGGGGTGCGGGCAGGTGGCTCAATTGCACGATGCCGTTAGCAGGGTTAATGCCAAAATCGACTGAGTGTGCGATGCGTTCGTTCTGGACACGCAGGCGGAGATTGTTACACACCTCGTCGCCAGTCAGCGAGGTCAACACGCCGGCACGATTGAAGGCGATGTAACAGGCGATTCCATCCACGGGCGAGCCGGAACGGACAGGCGGTTCGGCGAGCGCGGCATTACGCGCAAAATTGTCCTGCACAAGCGAAGTGCCT
>CAYSUZ010000195.1:0-4037 GCA_964434335.1 uncultured Planctomycetota bacterium
CGAAGTGCTGGTGGAGTTCCCGAAACTCAAAGACCCGCGCTCGGGGCGTTCGCTAATGGAACGCACGACACTGGTTGCCAACACATCTAATATGCCCGTCGCGGCGCGCGAAGTCTCTATCTACACCGGCATCACGATCGCCGAATATTTCCGCGACATGGGCTACGACGTTGCGCTCATGGCAGATTCAACTTCGCGTTGGGCCGAGGCACTGCGCGAACTTTCGGCGCGGCTCGAAGAGATGCCCGTGGAAGAAGGCTTCCCGGCGCACCTGCCGTCGAACCTCGCGGGATTTTACGAGCGCGGCGGCTTGGTCGAAACGCTCAATGGCAAGGAAGGTTCGATCAGCATCGTCGGCTCGGTTTCGCCTCCGGGCGGCGACTTCAGCGAACCCGTCACCCAGCACACCAAGCGCTTCATCCGTTGCTTCTGGGCGCTGGACACGACGCTGGCAAACGCCCGCCACTATCCTGCGATCCACTGGCTGACTTCGTATAGCGAATACATCGACGACGTTTCGGAGTGGTGGCGCGAACGCGACACGGAATGGCTAACAATGCGTAACACATCAATGGAAATCATGCAGCGCGAAGACAAGTTGCAGCAAATCGTAAAACTGGTCGGGCCAGACGTACTGCCCGATTCGCAGAAACTCGTGTTGCTCCTTGCCGATGTAATCAAGGTTGCGTTCCTACAACAAAACGCCTTCGACGAGACAGACATGTGGTGCTCACCGGAAAAACAGATGATGATGCTCAAGTGCATTGTCATGCTTTGGGAGCGCGGCGGCGAAGTCGTAAAACGTGGCGCGCCACTACGCGAGGTGCGCGACATGCCGTGTGTACAGGCGCTGATGCGCGCAAAAAACGCTATCGCCAGCGATGACGATGAGGCCCTGGCTAAGCTTTACGACAGGATTGACGAAGAGTTGAGAAAAGTTGAGGAGTCATATCTGTGAATGATTACAGCGACCTGGAATACATCAGCGTAACGCAGATAAACGGCCCGCTAGTCGTGGTCGACAAGGTGCGCAACGTTGGTTACAACGAACTGGTCGAGATACGAAACGCCCGCGGCGACCTGCGCCTGGGGCAAGTGCTCGAAATCAGTGAAAACAACGCCGTAGTGCAAGTGCTCGAAGGCACGGGCGGCTTGCGTGCGCAGGGAACCTCCGCGCGATTCCTCGGCAAACCGCTGACACTGCCGGTCGGCAAAGAAATGCTGGGCCGCGTTTTCGATGGTATCGGTAGGCCCATCGACGGAGGCCCGCCGACGTTGCACGGTACGCAGCGCGACATTAACGGCGATCCGATCAATCCCTGTTCGCGAGCCTATCCACGTGACTTTATCCAGACCGGCATCAGCGCCATCGACGGGATGAACACGCTGGTGCGTGGCCAGAAACTCCCGATATTCTCCGGCAGCGGCATGCCACACGACCGCATCGCCGCACAAATAGCCAGGCAGGCGAAACTTTTGCAGGAAGACGTCGACTTCACCATCGTTTTTGCCGCGATGGGTGTAAAGCATGACGTCGCGCAGTTCTTCATTCGCAGTTTCGAAGAAAGCGGCGTGCTGGGCAAATCCGCACTGTTCCTTTCGCTAGCCAGCGCACCGAGCATCGAACGCCTGATGACTCCGCGCAGCGCGTTGACACTCGCCGAGCACCTCGCATTTGACGAAGGCATGCACGTTTTGGTAATCATGACCGATATGACGAACTACTGCGAATCGCTGCGCGAAATCGGCTCGGCCCGCGGCGAGATTCCTGCGCGCAAGGGCTATCCGGGCTATCTGTACAGCGACCTCGCGTCACTCTACGAACGCGCCGGACGCATCCAATCCTCGACAGGCTCGATTACGCAGGTGCCAATCCTGACGATGCCGTCGGATGACATATCGCATCCGGTACCCGACCTGACCGGCTACATCACCGAGGGGCAGATCGTACTGGAACGCGACCTGTTCCAGCGCAGCGTGTATCCCCCGATCGCAGGGCTTCCGTCGCTGTCGCGGCTGATGAAAGATGGTATCGGCGAAGGCCGCACGCGCAGTGACCATCCGCATATCGCCAGCCAGCTTTTCGCATGCTACTCCAAGGTTAAGCAGGTGCGTGCACTGGCCGCAGTCATCGGTGAAGAAGAACTCTCGGCGCTGGACAAGCGCTATATGAAATTCGGAGAGGAATTCGAGCACCGCTTCCTGACGCAGGGCGAATACGAAAACCGCTCCATTGAGCAAACGCTGGAAATAGGTTGGGACGTGATAACCACTCTGCCACGCGAAGAACTGCACAGGGTGAGCGAAGAAGAAATCGAGCAATACTACCAGGAACGAGTGGCCGTCGAGACGCTAAAAACCGAAGAAGCCGACAACAACCACTCCGGCGGCAACAATATTGGGTGAGACTAAACCATGGCGCGACTGAATATGCCACCAACAAAAAGCAGTCTGTTGCAAGTACGCAACAGCCTGGAATTTGCCGAGCAAGGTTTTGAACTGCTCGAGCAAAAGCGCCAGATCCTCGTGCTTGAACTCATGTCGCGGCTGGAAAACGCCAAGCGATTGCAACAGGAATCTGACAACGCGCTGGCCGAGGCCTACAACGCTTTGCGCGAAGCACAGATGTCTTCAGGCTCTGTCACACTGATGCAGGAGTCAGCATCCGTACCGGTAGAAAGCGATATCAAAATCGGCGGGCATCGCGTGATGGGCATCGATCTGCCGTCGGTCAAGGCCAGCCCGGCAGAGATGACGGCATCATTCGGCCTGACGCGCACAAATGTGACATCGGATGAGGTGAGCGAGAAATTCCACAACGTGCTTAAACTACTGGGCGAACTTGCCGAGATAGAAAGCGCGGTATTCCGACTGGCGATGGAGTTGCGCAAGACACAACGACGCGTCAACGCACTGGAAAAAGTTTTTCTGCCGGAGTATCGTGAGACAATACGCTACATCCGCGACACGCTCGAGGAGCGCGAACGCGACGAACTGATCATTATGAAGATGATCAAACAACAGAGAAATGACTGATTTTCAATTTTTTTTGAGGTAACCGGGCAATGGCATCTTCTCACCCGTTTGAACACATTTTAGTCTGGGTTGACGGCACCGACGCGGCGGACAACGCCTGTCAAAAAGCGATAGAACTGGCCCGTGCGGCAAAAGCACGCCTCACGGCAGTGGCAGTCGTCGACACCGAAACGCTCTCGTCACTGCTCAAACAGAAGTTCCTCGTGCCAGACGAGATGCAGGATTTCGAACGCGAGATGGAAGCGTCGTCGGAGAAATACCTCAACAAGGCCCGGGAATGCGCAAAAAAAGCGGGTGTCAAGACCGACGTCGTTCTGCTGCGCGGCACATGCCACTCAGCAGTCCTCGCCGAGATAAAGAAGTGCGGCGCGGAACTCGCAGTGATGGGGATTTTCAGCGCCGAAGACATCCGCCGCGACCTGACCGCGCGCGAGCGGCAACTGTTGCTCGATTCTTCACCCGTACCCGTGCTCATCGTGCCGTAAGTAAAAAATCTCGCTAAGAAGCCTATCGTATCCCTGAAGAGCAGCCTTGTTTTTTGGGGCCAAATCCAGCAAAACAAAATGCCCACACAATCCATATCATGAATGTCCTGGATTTTGTCTTTTCTTTGACCATCAATACATGCTAGAATGCTGGAGATATCCGTTTGTGATTTCGTAATCTCAATGGAGAGAAGGACCATGATGAAAACAACTATTATCTGCGGCTTTTTGGCGCTGTTTCTTGTTGGTTGCTGCGGCTGGCCCTGCAACTGGCCCGACCCGCCACAACCTCCGGGAACCCGCATTGTAAAAGTGTACGCGGTTCATGTAGATGCAGACGTATTCGATCAAATCGAAAAAGGCGAGATGAGCTTGTTCGACGCCGCTAAGATATGGCACAAAAACCGCTCGCTTACCATTCATTTTGCGGCAGGGGAAAAGTGCATCGAAATCCTCAGCGCGGAAGAGTGCGAAAAAATCGAAGCGGAAAAAGAAGGTCGCGAACAAACCAAGGAA
>CAYSUZ010000196.1:0-4031 GCA_964434335.1 uncultured Planctomycetota bacterium
GGATTATGTATGCTTTGTCGTGAAAAATGGATCTGAAAGTACGGTCATCCTCGGAGTACATCAGGTGGGCGTGTCCGCTTTCACCTATTCGAATTTTCTTGATTAAGCTTTGCAGCCATTGTGCGTTGATTACAACTCGCAACACTCCGAGGAATTTTTTTGATGACGAATCTGTTATGGGTACGCAGATGTCGAGACATTGCTGGAGGGTGTTCTTGTTATCGTATATTCCCGATATGTAAACTGCGCCTTTCTGGTTGTTGCAGGTCTTACGCCACCATGTTTCTTTGTCTTGGCGGAATGCGGCGGGCTGGTGTTTTGCACCCAACAGACCACCATATTGGTCAGTGATAATCAGGTTGATTACACGTGTCTTGCCGTCGAAGTCGCGCTGCATGAGATTCTCGACGTGTTTCATCGTCTTGGATTCTAATTCATTATCACTGCCTGTTATCCATTGCGCGTTTTTTCGGACAAGTTCTGTCTCAATTTGTTGGTGACCCATGCCTTCGTAAACTGTGTTGGCCTGTTGCACCTCTATGTGTAAATTGCAGCATTCGGAAGCAAGATTTCGAAGGTCATTGATGTCCTTGAGGATGGCGGCGTCAATTTCGTCACGTTTTTTTTGGGTTTCGCTACATATTTCGTTGCCAGCGGATTGTTTGAACATCGGCACTGATGTCAGTTGGCTGGCGGCTACGAGCGCGATGAGTGGCAATATTCCCAATAAGAGCATGACGACCAGGAGTTTGAGTCTGATGCCGGATTGTTGGCCGGTGTTGGAGATAAGGCTCACTGCGTGTTCCTCCCTTTTGTGGGCGAACGGAGATGTCTTGTATGACTGCGGTCTGGAAAACTGTGTGCTGTTTTCTTCGTCTATCCTCGTGCGTTTTCGCCGCAGCCAAGGGCGATGTTAGCATGCGAAGGAAAACATGTCAAACTCTCAACGCATGTGATTGTTAAGATAATGCGATAAAAAAACTCGAACGCAACTTTGTCGCTTGCGTTCGAGTCTATGTTATCGTATGCCGCTTTGTTTGTCTGGCAGTGGGGCCGCATCTGCCGGAGCGTTTATCTTTTCGGCATATATTTTTCAACAATTCGTTGTACAGTTTCTCTGTCAAACGGTTTGGGCAGGAAATAGTCAAATCCTGCCGCCATGAGTTCATTTTCGTCGAGCGTCGCTGAATAGCCCGATATGGCTATGATGGCGATGCCTTTGCCTGCTTCGCTGTCGCGAATAAGTTTGCAGACGCGCCTGCCATCGATGTCGGGCAGCATTATGTCGAGGAAAATGATGTGAGGTTTATAAGAACTCACGACGCCAGCGTCGAAACCTCTGCCAACTACACACAGGTCTATGCCCTTGTCATCCTTGAACACCGCTTCCATGAATTTGAGGATCGTGCCTTCGTCATCAACTACTAGAATCCTAGTCTTCGAGGAGTCGTCGAGCACGTCGGAGGGAATGTTATGTTCCTTCATGAATTTTAGCAATGCTGCCTTGGTTACCCGTCTGTCACGGGAATTCGGCAGGCGAAAACCATCAAGGTGTCCGCTGTCAACCCATTTAATGACAGTTTGCTGTGTTACACCACATATTTTGCCAACTTGGGTTGTTGTAAAAACGTTCTTATCCATTTCTACTCTCCCGACAATGTTGGTTTGTGACCGAGCGTCCACTTTTAGTCGTTTTGCACATAAATCATATCGTCCGGTTGTTTCTGTGTCTTTAGGGGAATTGGACAAAATGCGTCCAGATTTTTTACCGCGCCAAATTATTTGACATAAAAAATTACCATTACATGCAATACACCAGAATACTTGATATAGTAATTATAACTTATATGATAAGGAAAGCAAGATAATTGCGCAGTAAGATGCAATATGTATAACTTTTTTTCGACCCGGCGGCGGGCTGTTTTGACAACTAATGCGGATATTTTCGCAACAACGCAAGCAAAGTGTTGATTCTTTTGCGAAAATCCGTTCTAATATTCACGAAATATTCCTTACCGTTTGGAGAGTTGTATGGCTATCTTTGATATCGCCTGCATCGTGATAATTGGCCTCTCGATTATGTTTGGTGTGCTAAAGGGTTTCGTGCTCCAGATATTTAAGGTGGCCGGAATCATCGGCGCGATCTTCCTCATAAAATACATGCGCCCCGATATCGAGGCATGGCTTGTCAATGCCCTCGGCATTGAGTCCAAGGTTGCCTCGTTTCTTGTAGTTCCGTCCGTGTTCTTCGGCGTTTTTGTAATAGTTTCGATATTTACCTATATTGTCCGCACCTCGCTAAAAAAAGCTCGCTTCGGCAGTGCCGATCGCATCCTGGGTTTGGTGTTGGGTGCGGTAAAAGGCGCAGTAATATGCGGGGCGGTGTTTTTCGCGCTCGTGCAGTATCCCGGAGCATCGATCAAAAAATCGCTTAGCGACCATCGCGTTTTTATCAACTCATGGGGCGCTAACAGACTGGTGGAGTTCGCTGAAAAACCGTGGATACGTTCGTACCTGCCCGCCGACTTCGGGTTCAACGCCCGCGCGATGCTCATCGAGACGGCCAAAGAGACGCACCTGTTTATCCCTGAGGTTTTTTGGGCGGAATACTCTGCGCTTGATACTGCTGAGGAAAAGCAGGAATTTCTTGTGCAGAATCAAGGCCGAAGGATTCAGACCGAGATACGCGTTGTCGATGTAGTGGCCGACGGTGACAGCGTTGTTTTAACTTCGCATACTGGAAAACACATCGAGATAAAAGTTGGTTACAAAATTTCGTACGAAGAGAAATATCGCCCCGGAGCAGTGGTTTTAGTCATTGGTCACATTCGCAGCATTACTCATTTAGACAACGGCAGCGAGCGTTGTGTAATCAGCGCCGAGGCCGAAGAAATCCGGCACCTGCCCTGATCTGCAACGGGATAATTTATTGTTTCTTGCGGCGCATATGAACGAGTAGTGCGGTGATGTCGGCGGGGGATACTCCCGAGATTCGCCCGGCTTGGCCAATAGAACGCGGGCGGGTGAGTTCAAATTTCTCGCGTGCTTCGTTAGATATTCCGTAGACCGCCGAATAATCCAAATCTTCGCTTAACGCGATGGCCTCGCCTTTTTTGAATTTCTCGATATCCTTTATTTGGCGGCTAATGTAGCCAGCGTATTTCGCCTCGATTTCTACTTGCGTGGCGGCCTCGGTGTCGAGTTCGAGCGCGAGCAATTCCGGCGAAAGCGCCTCCACATCAGCGTAGTGTGTTTCCTGTCGGCGGATAATTTCGGCCAGCGTCTTGCTGCCATGCCGTTGCGTTTGCAAAATCTTCTCAGCCTGTGCGATCTGCGCTTCCTTGCGTCTGACTCGCTCTATGTCCTCGTCGGATATCAGCCCCAAACGGTGACCGAATTCGCTTAGCCGCCGGTCGGCGTTGTCCTGCCGCATCAGCAGTCGGTATTCCGCCAGAGATGTGAACATCCTGTACGGCTCGTCGGTGCCGGTGGTTACGAGATCATCAATAAGCACGCCGATATAGGCCTGAGAGCGGTCGAGGATGAACGGCTCCTCGCCGCGCAATTTGAGTGCGGCGTTTATGCCCGCGACGATGCCTTGGCCCGCAGCTTCTTCATAGCCGGATGTTCCGTTTATCTGGCCCGCGAGAAACAGACCATCTAGCGCGCGCGTTTCGAGCCACGGCTCGAGTTGCACCGGCGGGACGTAGTCGTATTCAATCGCGTAGCCCCAGCGTGTGATCTTGGCGTGCTCCAGTCCCGCGATGCTGTGGATCATCTGCTGCTGGATCTCGACGGGCAGGCTGGTGGAGATGCCGTTGCAATAAAATTCGTGATTGTTTTCGCCTTCGGGTTCGAGAAAAATCTGATGGCGTTCGCGGTCGGCGAAACGCACAATCTTGGTCTCGAACGACGGGCAGTAGCGCGGCCCTGTTGCCTCGATCTGGCCGGTGAACAGCGGTGCGCGGTCGAGGTTGGCGCGGACTATGTCGTGGGTGCGGGTGTTGGTGTGGGTTATGTAACACGGGATG